>JAADFU010000118.1:29783-32524 GCA_013152715.1 Calditrichota bacterium | reverse complement strand
TTGAACAGGATTTTCCCGGCACAAAAGTACTGCATCTGGAAAAAAATTACCGTTCGGATTCTGCGATTCTGAAAGCCTCGGTGCAGGTGATCGAAAAAAATGAAGATCACCAGCCGCTACGCATCTGGTCAAATCTGGTGAGCAAGACGCAGATCGATATTTTTGAAACGCCCACGGAAAAATCAGAGGCGGAAACCATCGTGCACCAGATCGAAAAGATGGTCGGCGCGACCGGTTTTTTCTCAGTGGATTCCGGCAGAGCCGGCTACGAGGAGCCCGCTAGTGCAGCCGGTTTTTCCGACATCGCGGTGCTCTATCGCATCAATGCCCAGTTGCCGGCGCTGGAAGAAGCATTTTTGCGCTCGGGCATTCCCTACCAGACTTTCGGGAACAAGCCATTTTACGAGACGCCGGAAGTGAAGGAATTGCTCTCTTTTTTTCGGGTACAATCCCCATTCTGATCCGGATTTGCTGAAAATTATCAATCTACCGCCGCGCGGTATCAGCGAGCAGACGTTGAAAATTCTGGTCAATTATCAGCGGCTGAATGAAATTTCACTTTTTCAGGCCATGGAGAGATGCCGGTTCATCGCTCTGCTGAGCGAAACGCAGCGCCAGCCGGTGATCAAATTTGTCGAGCAACTGACATTAGTTCGGGAGGTGAGTCAGAATTTGACGCTGCCGGAACTGGCGGATCGTATTTTGACGGCTTTTGGTTTGAAAAAATTTTTCAAAAATGACCAGAAGCGGCAATTTTTCCATGAAAAGCTATTGTCACGAATCAAAAAATTTGACGGAAATTTAGCCGATTTTTTGGAAGCGGTGACGCTGCACCGGGAGACCGACGATTACGATCCCCGGGCGGAGAAAGTGTCACTGATGACGCTGCACACCGCCAAAGGGCTGGAATTTTCCGTGGTTTTCATTGCCGGCTGCGAGGAAGATTTGATTCCGTTCCGGCGGAAAAATGATGAAACTGCCGATGCCGCCGAAGAACGGCGGCTGTTTTACGTGGGCATGACCCGGGCGAAAAGACAGTTGATTTTGCTCCACGCCCGCAGCCGATATTTGTTCGGCGAGCACCGGTCTGCCAAACCATCGCGCTTTTTGAACGACATCGAGCGGGCGCTGAAGGCGTTCAAGCAGGCGGAAATCAAAGACAAACCAAAAAAGAAATCTTCGCCGGATAGCGGGGGGCAGATAGAGTTGTTTTAAAAATAATTTCAAACCCTGTCTCCCCGAGAAATCGGGCTTGTCAAATTGGCCAACCATGCAAAGGTTTCGAACCTTTGAACGGCTGAAATGAAAAAAACAGGAGAAAAGTAATTGAAAAAATTACACTTTCCCAGGCCATTCAATCACCAGCACCCGCCAGTGAGAAACGTGAATGAAATTTTCGAAGAACAACTCACTTTTGGTCAGCGAGCGGCGGACTCCGTCGCTCGTTTTGTAGGGACGTGGAAATTTATCATCATTCAGACGATTATTCTGGCAATCTGGGTCACTTTGAACGTTGTCGCCTGGATTCATCACTGGGATCCTTATCCGTTTATTCTCATGAATTTGACTTTGTCGTTTCAAGCGGCTTATACAGCACCATTGATCATGATGAGCCAGAATCGCCAGGCAGAACACGACCGCATCGAAGCCCACAACGATTATTTAATTAATCAGAAATCAGAAAAAGAAATCAAAATTATATTAGAGCATCTCGCTGCGCAGAATGAGGCATTGGCTGAATTGCATAAAATGGTTTTGGAAGTGAAAGAACAAAAAGAGGGTCAGTAGAGTTATTCCTTTTAAAAATTAATTTGGACGAAAACACTAATTATCTAACAAGGACAACCCAATGAACAAAACACTCAGAAATATCCTCGCCGTAAGTATCGCCATCCTGCCCATCAATCTGGTTATGATCTGGTATCGTCTGACGCAAACGGAAAATTTCAGCACCTCGGACATGATCGTCTACCCCCTGCTGTTTGGCGGCGGAAGTATTATTTTGATTCTTCTTTTGAACAAATATTTAGTGAAAGAAAGTTTTAAAGAGACTTTCAATTCCGGAAAAGGAACATGGTACTGGGACGTTCTAATCGGAATTGGGCTGACAGTGATTTATTTTGCCATGTCTTATGTCGAAAGAGCCACTTTGATGCAATGGCTGCCCAGAAATAACCCGCCAAACACAGAACTAATAAATGTTATCAGAGACCTGGCGCACAATCCTTTACTCATGGCTATCTGGTTTGGCCCGGTTCTGTGGATTGGGATTGCTCTTTACGAGGAATTATCCAGAACATTCCTGCTCAAATGCCTCTGGAATACAAGCGACAATAAGAATTGGCACATTGCCGTTATCTTTCTCGCATCTGCGCTCATCGGAGTGACTCATTTGTACCAGGGGCTTTTCGGAATTATTTCTATCGGACTAAAAAGCGTGGTTATGAGTTTTTATTTCTACAGATACCGCAGACTGTTTCCGCTGGTTTTGTCTCATGTTTTATACGATGGTGTGCAATTCGCCTTCTTGTTAACCCAAATTAGATAGAGAATAGTTTTCAACCCGAACAGGGGAAATAATGAATTGTTGAATGTCCCCCAAAATTATCAAATCTAATGTGTGATATGATTCGAAGAATAAAAAAGTTAACTCCGGGGAATAATCTGAAAAAGCTATTTCCCGAAATTCACAACTTTATTTCACTTTCCGGACATTTAACTTTTGTTCAACTCCTACCGGA
>JAADFU010000118.1:0-29756 GCA_013152715.1 Calditrichota bacterium | reverse complement strand
GTCTAAAAATGTTGAATCCCTTCGGGATTCAGAGATAAAAAGAATTACTGGTCACTTTTCAGTGTCTTTCTTATTTATCTACCTGTTTTTTATAAAAACAACATCAAAGATGTTGAACATTTGCAGGAGAAATGAAGTTCATTTTGAAAAGGCAACCCTGAAAGGGTTGAACGTTTTTAAATTAATTATGAAAAAATGAGAATCATAAATTTTCGAAATCATTTTTTCCGGCAAAAAAAGTTATTTTAATCTATAAATTTCCAAAATTTTGGGGGACATTCAGATAATAATGAATTGCGCTTGAATTTGCCGTGCAAATTTTTTGTATTGCTCTACAAATCACACGAGGAGAAACTCCCATTTTGCAGACAGAAAAATTGAACACCATCGCTCTCGTACTTTTCACATTTTTGATTTTTATCATTATCTTTAGCTGCAAAGATAAAATTTCGGATCCGCCAGAACCGGAAGAAAGCGTGGAACTCACGTCATCACATCCCGGTTGGCAGAAACCAAATTGCTGGCAATGCCACCAGCCGGAAAAAGTGCACCCAGACAGCAATTTCACCGTCGAAAAAAATCCGCCGTACACTTGCGTCGAATGCCACGGCAACAATGGCGCGCCTAAAGGCCATCACCAAGTTCCGCCGTGCGGGACTTGTCATTTACAAAAGCACAGCGAGATCGGCTTTCCTGATCCGGAATCGTGCCAGACGTGTCATGTGAATTAAATTAGAACCTTCTCAAATATATTGAAAAAAATCTTGCAATTTTTCCAAAAACGTCACAAATTTCTATAAAATTAGGAAAAAATGAAAGGGGAAAAACATGGCAAAACTGGGAAGCGAACAGAAAAAACGGCGGATTATGTTGTTGAAAAATGTGAAGAGCACGGATGGCGTTACATCATCGGATTTGAGCCGGACAAGCCGGAAGATATTTCGGATCTGGAAAAAATGCTAAATCCGGCGCAGCCAGTCAAATCAAATAAAATTGGTCGTAATCCCCCCTGTCCGTGCGGCAGTGGGAAAAAATACAAAAATTGCTGTGGTGCATAAAATTGAACCAGCTAAAGACACTTGACCCTTTCAAAGGTTTAAGCCCTTTGAAAGGGTTGCCCCAAAAAGAATGCCATCGAGCCGTCCTGTTTCCCAAATCTATTTCGTCACGGTAACCGTGCGAGACGTGATAGTGAGATAGCCGGTAAAAATGTTGAGAAGAATGTCCACCGCTGACGCCTCGGTTTTTATTTCATAATCCTTGGCATCGCCAGCCATATCGCGGGTGTCTATTTCATTCAATGGCGCTAATCCCCATAACGCATACCATTGTCTTTTCTGTACGGTTATTCCTTTTTTAGCACCAACGCCAATTTTGTGTATATGTGCCGCACAACCCATCATCATGACCAAACCGACGATTAAAATCAATGCCACAACTTTTTTCATGCGTTTCACCTCCTTTCGGCGATTCATTTTTGAATTGATCCAATGGACGACTCGATGGCTTCCATGTATTTTACATAATTAGATTTGGGAACGACGTAATCGAGCTGAAAGCTAATCTCATTTTTCCGCGGGAAGAATAATTTGAATTGCACCATTTCATCGCTCATGACCAGCGACTGGTAAATTTGAAATTTGTGATAACGATAACGCGTTTGCCGAATATTGTCGTTTTTCGCCGTTTTTCGGATCATCTGCTGGTAATTCTCAATTGCATCTTCACTGGCATGAAAATTCATCAATTCCGAAAGAATGCAAATAAACATATCTTCTTCATTCACAAAAAATTTGATCGGCACGACAACGATATTCTCCGCTGCGTTAATTTGACTTTTCAACTGTTCCGCCAGCGGCGCCGTCTGAGAATCCGGTAATTCCTGGCAGCCTTTCGGCGGCGAGAAAGAAAATCCAAGGGTTTCGCTGCGGAAACGCTCCGCCAGCAACTCAGGTTTGACGCGGAACTCCATCTCATCGCGATCTTTGGCGCAACTGAAAATCAGAAAGAATACACTCATTAATAGCAGCAATCTGTCAATTTTTGTCAAAATATTTTCTCCCCGGAATGATTATTTTCATTTATGAGAGTTGCCAGATAAAACACCGACACATTAACGCCTGAGGCATCATGAGATTCATCAGTAGGAATTTCAACCTTTAATTTTATTCATGAATTCTCGCGTCAGACTTTTTTACCAGCGGCAATGCCACATCCCTTTCCAGAGGAAAAAGCCGCATCACGCCTCTGGCGCATTTCAATTCACACTGACCGCAGCCGATGCATTTGCTCGCATCGAGGACGATTTTGTCATTTTCGAGCTTCAGCGCGTTCACCGGACAAAACTTCACACAGAGACCGCAGGCGGTACAACGATCAACGTCCACTATTTTTGCCAGATAATGCGCCTTCACAAACAGCGGCAGCAAACCGCGATTGTACGAACCGAGAATCCCGCAACAGTCCCAGCAGCAATTGCAAATCGCGATTTCCGGTAAATTGATGTCCTCGCGGTCGTGAAAAACCTGGTGCACAGCGCCTTTCTTTTGCAAAACCTCGATGAGTTCCAGCACCTCGGATTTGGAAATGTATCTGCCAATGCCGTATTTGACGATGTATTTGCTCCGTTGTCCGATGACAATGCACGACTCCGCCGGATGCTCAAAAGCGCAAGGCTCGTCCACCATTTTGTGCCACTGTCGACAAAAGCAATGCAAAACCGCGATCTCATTTTTATCGCCGTATTTTTCGATCAACTCGAACACGCTCTTCGCCGGATAAATTTGCGTGTCCGAAGCTTCCACTTTTTGATTTAGTTGAACTTTGACCGGTTTCTTTTTTTCTGTTTTAGTGGCTGCAAAAATTTGCTTATGCGGCGTGCCTTTTCCCACTTGCAAATTCAACAAATTCCGCGCCGGAAAGCGATTGAATTTCCCCCAGAATTTGAACAGTTCATCCACTTTGCGCGCGAATTCCTTTTTCTGCTCGGTCTTCTGACCATCGGAAAGATAAATCTCAAACCAGCCCACTAAAATCGGCGCCAGTTTGAAATATTCTGTTCCATCATCATCGTATTCACTCCACAGCAAACCTTTTTTGAGCATTCCGGTGAGGAAGTTTGAGAAATCTTCTTTTGATAAATTTGCACCAGCAAAAGCTTGTTCAAAAGTAAATCGTTCTCTGCCCATTTTCAGCAGAAAATCATTTTCCTCAGGCGTAATCACCACATCGAAACATTCCAGCAATTGTCTCGTGACCGGAATGCCGGTGATGTTTTGCTGATTCATCAATTTTGCCAGTTGGCGGAGTTTTTGATAGCGTTCGGAAGTCATAAATTGTCTCCAGAGTTTGTGAAAAAGTAAAAATCTGGAATAGCACGCGGATAAACCGCCAAAAAGATGGCGGTCGTTCCGCACGGATGACACGGATTTACGCGGATAAAAAAGAAAAAATTCCGGAATAATGCGCTGAAGCCGGATCCGCGTGCATTTTCAATAAAAATTCTTTGTGTCTTTGTGAGGAGACAAAAATCTACCTCAACAAAATATTCGCATAAGTCGTAATGAACAATCCCAAACACAACCAACCCAGAGCGCCTTCGATCATCACCAGTGCTTTGTTCAATTTGCCAGACGGATACCAATCGCCGATGCCAATAGTCGTGAAAGTGGAAAATGAAAAATAGAAACAATACCAGAAAAAATCAAAATTGTAGCGCGATTTTGGCATCAAGCCCAAGCGTTGCATGAGTTCGTCCGTGCCGATAGAAGAGATGATGTCCTCTATCAAATCCTGCTTTTTCTTTTTAAAATTAAATTCATCGTCTTTAAAAATTTCTTTTATCTGCTTCAATTCCAGCTTGCGAAGTTTGCTGGCGACTTTGTCTCTGGCGATTAGATGCTCCTCCAGATTGGAAATTCGCGTGGGCATGAAAAAATAAATCACCGCAAAAAAGCCGACGATAAAAAGCGTGAAAGGAAAAATCCATAGCGGCTTCACCCCATAGCCGCAGGAGAAATAGTTCACATGATTAAAAATCATCAATCCAATGGCTCTGGCAACGTCAAGCGGATTATACCAGTGCGTATTTGGCTCGCGCCAGTAGAAATTCCAGAAATTTCTCCTTTCAAATTGTTTCCAGTAAAAATAGCAATCATCGGCGTCCTTAATCAGGGAAAAAACATTGTAGTTGGATTTCAGCAAATTGTAAAGATTACCGTAAGTTTTCAGACGATCTTTTTTCACTTCAATTACAATTTTATCCTTCAATTGCTGCCAGGGGAATTTCATATAGCCCTGATAGCTGGTATTGATCATCTGAAATGTCGCTGACGGAGAAAGTTTAATATGAGGAAAATTCAGCGGCGATTCAAAAGACGAATTAATGAATTCCAGCTTTTTTTCAATGGACTTAACATTGCTGGAGTAAAAATTATTCACTTTGGTGTTATCAAACATCAGAGACGTGAAATCTCCGACAATATGCAGTTCATCAATTTCGCTGTCGATAAATTTAACCGTATTTTCTATTGGTTTGATGCCGGATAATTTATATGCGCCGGCAAAAATTTTAGCGGATTTGACATTACATTTATGAAAATGGTGGATGAACGAAGGATAGCCGCGACGGGGCCAACTGGAATCACCGCTCCACATATTCAAAGTAAGACTATCAATTTCACAACCCAGAAATGTAGTTTTCAGGTATTTATAAAAGAGCACCTGATCTGCCATTGTTTGCTCGGGCTTGAGTAACAACTTGAGCGTGCGACGCTGATGATCGGTTTGCACGATACATTGGGAAAAATAATATTTTGTATTGGAAAAATATGTGCGTGGATTATAATTTTTCACATTGACGTTTTCGAAGAAGACATGATTAATCTTTTCAGTGATCGGGATTTTTTCAAAGTCAACAACAATATTTTCAAGCAGGCTGCGACTCCTGCCGCCCTGTCGCTCGAAATAGGGATTCACGCAAAAGAGCACATCTTCCCACTGAAAAAAAGTTATCTCATCAACTTTCAGAGCGCCGTAGCAAGCTCTGGCAGCGGGATCCGCGTATTCGTCGAGTTGCTCATAGCCCTTTTTATCGGAAACCAGAAAAAACTTTCTTAATTTCTGTCGAACTTCTTCCTCAGAGAGTAGCGCGATTTCGTTGGCTAAATCGATTTCTTTGCCGTAACTGGTGAAAAGATAAAATTTTCTTCCCTGACGGAAAATTTTTCCTGCTTTTTTCAGGCTATCAAGTTTTGTGTGCCAGCGTCGATTATATTCTCTCACCTTCTCGGCGAGAGCGGTTTTGTCAATGACCACATCTTTCGGGAGGAAACTCAACATGCGAGCTGTTTCGGAAAGGATGTTCAACAGCAAATCTCGCGTGTCAAGTTTGATAATTAAATCATAATTTATTTCACCGCGACTTCGCGGTTTAAAATGGCTTCCTCGTATCAGTTCTATTGGCTCACCTCTGACGTCAAAATATTTTTCTTTTCTATCGACTCGTTTCAGGAATGCCACCCCTGCCGGAAAACTTGCCGCTGGTTTTCCATCAGTATCAAAATATCGTTCTTCGATGGGTATATCGGTTTGCCCGTATTTGAGAGCGATAACTGCGTAATCCTGATAATTGAGCATTAATTTGCCATCTGAATTGAGAAATCTGATTTCAACGGGCTGATTTTTATCGTTGTATTTGACCCAGGTTTGGTAAACGCCCTTTTCGTTTTTAATCGGCTGATTGTCTTTATCAAAATATTGCTGGACGATGATTTTTTTGCTGGCATCGAGCGTGGAAATTATTAAAAAAATATTTAAGGAATTAGTCGTCCGCTGGCCTGTGCTATCCAGGAAGTGGCGGTAGTAGCCATTTTTTGTGAAATGAATTTCTTCGCCAAAAACACCGCCATCTCTGTTTCTCATGGGCTGATCGTTTTTGTCATAAAATTTTCTTGTAACCAGAGAATCCGAGTATGAGAATATAATTTTTGCAACTTTTTCCTCCGTATCAGAGAAAATCAGCCCATAAGCCATACCCTCGATTCGCGTGATTCTGCCTGAGTCGTCGTAAACAAATTTATTGCAAATTGCCTTTTCAGCTTCGCTTTCAGACAAAGAATCAACGCCGATGAAAGAAAAATTCAGCAGATTTATGCGGTAATTTTTGAAGTATTTAATCCTGGCTGCAAAGCTGCTGGTGGCAGATGAGAAAAGAAAGATGAGCAAGAGCAAAACGGAATACCATTTTTTCATTGTCGGAGTTTTTCTCCTCAATTTAAATATCTTCCTTTGCAAGTTTATTTGCCAAACGCAAAGCACAAAGTTCATTATGAGATCGTCTGCTGTTTGCCACTTGGAGAATAGTTTTCTCTACTGCGAAAGGCACGAGGAATTTGCATCAATCGCTGCCTTTTTGATTATCGATTTCTAATTCTCCGGACATTCTTCGCGCCCTTTGTGTTTTGAAAAACTTTTATTCAGCCTTCGGAGATGAAATTCTAATTTAAAGAAGAAATATTTGAGCTCTAGTTTAAAAACGGAATAGCCGCTGGTAATCAAGAGTTACTGTTGTCTCCAGCCAGCGATAAAATTCATTGATTTCTTTCTCGTTCATTCCCTTTTTTCGCCATTCTTTCAATTTGATCTCTGTCTGCTGAAAAATCAGATCTTCCAACGGCAAAATTCTCTGCAAAATTCCGGTTCCTTCCTGATTCATCACAGCGGCTAAATTCAGATAATATTTTCCATTACCGCGCGTTACAGGAAAACATTGCTTCTTCAGTTGCATTGCCCAGTCGCACAAAGGAGCATTTCCTGTCTCGTCAGCGACCAAAATCGAGGGGAGATTTCTTCCGCCTTTCACCCAGACAGGCGTCGCCACAGCGCAAAGCTGAAATCCCATAATTGTCCACATCGTCGCCAATTCCGGAGATTCTCCCGGTTTCACGCCGTGAACCACAAACGTGGAAGCTGAACTGTGTCTGGGAATGAAATCGCGGAAATTGACCATCACCGGCGAGTCTTTCTCTGAAGGCAAATTTTCTGTCAAATCAATTCCGGTCAGAGAATGTTTCAGGCAGCGCGACACCTTTCGCAAAATGAACCGCGCGGACAAATTTTTCGTCGCGGTTGCCATGCGAAAAAGTTCATCCGCGTTCTCGTAACGAATGTAGCCGTAACCCTGATCCGTGTCTCGAGAAAACGAATAATTGGTGCGAATGATGTATCCGAACGGCGCTGTGCCGGGGTCATTGGCGTCAAATTTGCGAAAATCGAAATTCCCGGTCTCAAAATACGCAGCGCCTCCATTGGCATCGATCACTCCAAAATTGGCTTCCACGCCCAGCGGTTTGGGCAGTGTATCCAGAAATGCCTCGAAATCATCCACTGTCGCGCACACTTGCAGCGCCATCTTCATCAATCGCCCCTCTCGATCCTTCACCGAAGTGGTATCGTGCAGATTCAAATTATACGAAGCCGAATTCATGATAGCAAATCCAGCGCTGTTCAATCCTGCCCATACGGATTTGCCGTTTTTATCCGTGGAATTCACCACGCCGATGTAATCAAATTTCCCGTCGGAAAAATACATCAGCTTATTTTGCAGAGTACTCGTGTCACGATGTTTGAACAACAGGGGCCTGCCGTCAGCAGTGAATTTGCCGGAGATGACGGCGGTGGTGCAGGGATAGACATGTATTGCGCTAACAAAGAAAAATAGGGAAACAAATAAAGCCATTATTTTTCTAGTAAGACTCATTTTTCTCCAGTCCTTTTTCATTTTATTCCAATTTTAATTAGTTTTAAAACTTTGATTATTTATTCCTATCCTTGAAATTTTTCCTGACTCGATACATTCTTTCAGTAAAGCCACCTTCTTTCAAGAAGTCGCTTTCAAGTCTTCGCTTTAATTGATCTAGCAAATAGTTTGTCTGATGAACGATACATATTATTGTATTAGCTGCTATTTCTTTTGATTTTTCCTCAATGTAAGTCCTATATGACACATACGACCGATTCTCTTGAAAGCCAATTTGTCTTATCGCTAGAGCCTTTGGATCATTTTTATCCCATAAAGACAAATTATTCTGTCTCAAAAAATCCTCATAATCCAAAAGAAGTTCTTCCAAGCTGGCGCGGGCGATTCCAATTAATTTTAGTTCTATCTTTTTTGATGTCCCCGAAGCCATACTCCCCTCGGCAATATTCTGTTTACCACTACGAGCTGCCTGAACCATTTGATCGTGCGTGCGAGACCTTATGTTTATAAAACGATTGCAAAATTTAACAGTGGCATCATATACAATCTCTGCCATTTGATAGGCTTTTAGATTGCGATAGCCGCCATGCGATGGGATTAAATTCTGATTGTCATGCAATTCTGTTTCTCCCTGATTGTGATATGAGTTTGGTTAGCCCAGTCAAAGTATTTGATAACAATTATTTATTTTCCCCAACTCTCCAAAAAATCTTCCAGACCGCAAACCACTAAATTCTCATCCAACTCGTATGATTCACCAGCATCCGGGACAATGACATAATTTTTATCAGTTCCAACATCTTTAATAGCAATCGTCAAACTTTTCGTCTTTTTTGGACTATCGGTGAATTTTATCTCTACACAGGAAACCGGTGTGAACTTTTCCGTAATCACCAGATCGCATTCAGCTCCATCTTGAGTCCGGTAATAGAAATATTCATAGCGATTTCCCAGAACCGAAATTATCTGTTCAATCACATACCCTTCCCAGGAATGTCCCAATATCGGATGTCCCAAGAGAGAATTGAAATCATTTATTCGCAAGAGGTGATGCAAAATGCCGCTATCACGCAAATATATCTTTGGTGATTTGACGAGTCGTTTTCTCAAATTAATAAAAAATGGCCTTAATGAGCGAATCAGGAATGCATTCTCCAAAAAATTTAGATATTGAGAAACCATCGGAACGCTGATTTCAAGGGATTTTGCCAGAGTGCTTTTATTCAAAACTTGACCATGTCCATGCGCCAACATCGAAATAAATCGATACATCGTCGGCGATGATGCACGCAAACCAAGAACGGACAAATCTCGTTCAATGTAAGTCATAATGAAAGAATTGAACCATTCATCCCGAATATTGTCATCTTCAATAAAAAAAGGTTCAGGAAAACCGCCGCGCAGCCAATGATTTTGCATATTACTTACGGAACTAATTTCCATGAAATTGAATATTGAATGGTGTTAATTCTGTATAAACAATTCTTCCTGCGAGAGTTTCGTTACTCAATTTAAGTAAAGTTGGATTAGCCGAACCCAGGACAATAAAACGCAACGGTATTCTGTGTTGATCTATGACGGAACGAAGAACGGGAAATAAATCTGGTTGTCGTTGGATTTCATCAATAATGATACAGCTATCCAGATTGTTCATGAAATAGGAAACAGGATTTTGTAGCCGCGCCAGATCAGTTGGATTTTCAAGGTCTAAATAATTCGTTGGCTTGGGAAGCTTTGATTGCAACATTTTTGCCAGAGTCGTTTTTCCCACCTGCCTGGGACCTAAAATCGCGATCGCCGGAAAATGCTCCGCTAATTTAAGTATTCTCTTTTCTAATAGCCTTGTAATCATTATTTATTCCTGCAATTTTAAACTATCACTTTAAATTTACAGGGATTTTTTTAAAAAAGCAAGGTATTTTTGTGACATTTTGTGCCATTCCAATATTTATAAAAAAACGCGACAAACGAATACAGGCGTTTATTTTTATTTAACCCTGCAATTTTAAACTATCACTTTAAATTTGCAGGGTTAATTGCAAAACTCACTCCGTCACAATTCTGAGATTTACCACTCCGTGCTTGTTAAATTCCTGAAGATATTTTTCAATATGTTCTTGAACCAACTTGCCTTTTTTTTCAGGAGCAAGAGACGCAAATTCTTGCTCGCTCATTTTTTCTGTAATGTCTCTCATGCCCAACATTTGGACGAGTCGCTCCCAGAAATTCTCACTCTCATAGCTTTCGATGATGGCGTTCAATTTGGGGTCGGTGAACAGAGCCTCTGCGGCTTCATATTCATCATCGCGAATTTGATCAACTAAATCGCGCAAAGGAGTTTTGCTCGCTGACCGATAAATTTTGTTGATGACATCCTGAAAATCGTCGTATTCATCTTCTCCCAATTCTTCATCTCTCATATCCACGATGAAACTTGCCAGATAGACTAAACTGACTAAATTTTTTAGTTCTTTCTCATTAAATTCAATTTTCATGACTTCTCCCTTAAACAGTGTTTATTCTTGATTCTTACTTTGCCGTTCCGCAACAATTTTTGTACTTCTTCCCGGGCCGCAAGGACAGAGATCATTTCTGCCCACTTTGGGTGTTGCTCTTTTTTCTAATTTTCTCTCAAAGTCTTCAACAAATTCTATTAAATCCATTCTACGTCTCAAAAAGTTTAATTCATCGATTTTAAATTATTTGAAAATTAATCCGTCAATTCTCTGAACTCGCCAGCCTTTTTAATGAACAAATAAATGACTAAAATGCCGATCAACACGTGCCCTGCCAGCGTGTACCAGACATATTCCGGATGTCCCATTTCACAGAAGTAGCCGTAAAGCGGCGTGTAAAGGACGCCACTGAACGAGCCGATGCCGATGGCGAGAAAATTTGTGCCCATGTAAAGTCCGGCTTTTTCCGGCGGCGCCATCCAGGTAATGTATTCCTGAATCCGTGGCGACGAGGTCATTTCTCCGATGGCGAAAAGCATAATTCCCAGAAAAACCCAACTCGAGCTGCTGACATGAGCGTAACCCAAAACCAAAAATCCCAGGGCGCTGATAAATAATCCGGTTGAAAAAATCGGAATCGCTTTGAATTTTTCAGCGATACGAGAAACAAAAATCTGCAAAATCATGATGATGTAACCGGTGTGGGAAATGCTTTCTCCGAGCAGCTTTCTGGTACCTTCGCTTCCTTCAGGTTGGGAAATAAAATTTGCCACTGTCGCGCCCAAAATGTGTTTTACATCGAGATACAACTTCACTGTATCCAGATTTTTGTCCACGTACATGGCGAGCAGATTAAAAAATGCCCACAGCGGAATCCAGAAAAATACGCCGATGAGAATTAAGAACGTCAAAAATTTTTTATCGGCGAGCGCCACGCCCATGTCTTTGAACTTTTGCGACAGTGTGGTCTTTTCGATTTCGCGTTCAGGCTCCTTGTAGAAAATAATTGTCACGAGTAACATCACGCCGATGGAAATGGCCGCGGCGATAAAAGCGTAATTCCAGGAAATCGCGCGTAATCGCCCCATGACGATGGGTCCGAAAGACGCGCCGACATTGACCATGGCGTAGAAAATGCCAAATCCCAGCGTTTTGTTGGTGCCGTCGGTCGTGACGCGCACGGTTCCCGAAACCAGCGGCTTGAAAATTCCGGCTGCCAGACCGATGCTGAGCATGGTCAATGCAATTCCGGAAAAAGATTTGGTGATGATGAGCAGCAAAATTGACGGCAAATAGGCGAGGTAAGAAACAATCAGTACTTTTTTGAAACCAAAACGATCAGCGAAAGTGCCTGAAAATACCGGAACGACGTAGGAAAAAAGTAAAAAGATCGTCTGCACGATTCCCAACTGCGCTTTGCTGTAACCCAAATATTCCATGTAAATACCAAAGCCGAGGTAAATGCCGTAATAGGCGAATCTTTCCAGAATTTCAATGGAATTTGCCACCCAAAAAACAGGGGGGAATGGTGATCGTTTTTGCATGCGCGAGCTCCTCTCCTGTGTTAATTTTTCTGAAATTTCGACTTCAAAATATTTTTCAAAAAACAAATCAGCAAATTTTTCTATTCCGACATCCGGTCTTCTAATTCTTCAAGTGAACGCGGCCAATCAT
Organism: Calditrichota bacterium; assembly: GCA_013152715.1. Lineage (NCBI taxonomy): Bacteria > Pseudomonadati > Calditrichota > Calditrichota bacterium. The sequence continues at coordinate 17,867 of JAADFU010000118.1, read as the reverse complement.
TTTTCAGCAAACGCGACAGAGCCCGATCCGCTAAAATTTTTCCGCCGGTCTGGCAGTTGGGACAGTAATTCGTCTCATTGCTGGCGTAGCGGATTCTTTGCACCGGAGCGCCGCAGACAGGACAGGCTTTGCCGAATTTGCCGTGCACTGCCATCTTCTCGTGAAATGCCGTGACTTTTTCCGGGAAGCTATTTTCATTTTCCCGGCGCAACCGCTCGGTCCATTCAGTCAGAACTTCTTTCGTTGAAGCAAACAGCCGTTCGATTTGTTCGTCCGACATTTTTTGACTTTGCAGAATAGGCGATAATCGCGCTCGGTGCAAAATTTCATCGGAATAAGCATTGCCAATACCACTGAAAAGCGCCGGGTCTGTGAGCGAGCGTTTGAGCGTGTGATTCACTGTTAGCAGCCGCAGGCGAAAATCTTCAAAAGTTGCTTCCATGACTTCCAGCCCACCGCGGTCGAATTTTCGCAATGCCGATCTTCCGCGAATGAGATGGATCGACGCTCTCTTTTTTGTCGAAGCTTCGGTGAACCACAGCGTTCCCGGCAAAAAATCAAACGCTGCTAACGCCATTTTCCGAGAAACGGATTTTCCTTTCTCTTTCCAGTGAAATCTGCCGGCGATCATCAGGTGAATCACAATAAAAAATTCATCCTCACATTCAAAAACGACTCTTTTGCCGATTCGATGAAAATCGAGAATTTTTTTCCCGAGAAATTTCGCGGCAGTCGGAGCCACTGAACGCAACACAAAAGGATTGAGAATGCGAAAATCTTCTAATCTTTCACCGCTGAACATGAATTTAAGTTTTTCAATGTAAAGGCAAATGTCGGGATATTCGGGCATGGGATTAATTAAAAATGTAAAGTGAAAAATTTATTGGATTAATCCTGCAATTTTGAAAGCAATCGCTCAAAATTCTTTTCGTGGTAAATTTCAATTCCATTTTCTTGCAAAAAAGCCGCAGTCACGCCGCAGCCTTTGATTTTTCTGTCGGAAAAAGTGCCGTCGTAAATGTACGTCGAGCCGCAGGACGGGCTGCCGTCTTTCAAAATTGCCGCTTGGATTTTCAACTGCTTCGCCAACGCCAAAGTGTGTTTCGCGCCGAGCAGAAATTCTTCCGTCACATCCTCGCCCTCGCAGTTCCAAACCGGACATTTCCCGGCGAGGACATCTTTCCCTTCGCCGCCGATGATCTCAGCCGGCAGCCGCGGCGTAGGAAGTCCTCCGGCGACTTCCGGACAAATCGGAATTAAGCTACCCCGGGCCAAAAAATTCAGTAACAACGGATGCGGCAATCGATTATCTTCGCCATCGTAGCGTGTTTTGGCTCCTAAAAGACAGGCGCTAATCAGAATCAACTTGTTTTCCATCGGCGTGTTCAATAAATTTGCTTCGTGAGAAAAAAGTGGGTTTGTAAGTTCAAAATAAGTATTCCAGCTAAAAATTGCAAGCAAAAAGATGAGCAAAGTCATTTTTTCGTTTTGCACATCGCGGAGAAACTGTGGGACTTGTTTTGCTTTTTATGAATTGTCTCCCGAAAAGCGGAGTCCTGAATTATTTCCATCTTGGCGTCGCCGAACATTTTTTTTAACGTCAAAATTTAGCTCTTCTTTTTTTCATGTTCAAAAGCTCAAATGATGTCGGATTTTGAACATTTTTACAACTTCACACTAATTCGTTAAAAAATAGGCGATTATTTGTTTACACGAAAGTCACATTTATATTGTATGCCGAGATTTAAACAAAATCCCCTGTCAGGGGGAAATGTTGGCTTTTTCATCAATCACATTCGGCCAAGATTACTTCTTGTTTATTATTGAGTTAAGACTTTGGTTGATTTTGTGGCACGTTGTTTGTTATGAATAAGGCGAGAGCGATTCAAGAGACAAAAAAAGGGCGTGCAGGGAAAACGCTGGACAAGCGAGTGATGATGATGGGATGTGAGCACGCCCAAATTTGCAAACAATCATTTTTTACATAAAATAAAAAAGACCCTAAATACCTACCTCTTTGTGTTCCTTATAAAACATCTTGGTGCTTTTCTCCTTCAAAAAGCTCGGAGTGGTGCCCGAGCTTTTTTTTATTTTTTACAATATCTCAATTTTTTCCCAAAAAGTCAAGTGAAAAAATGGTAATATTCTTATGAATATTGGTTTTAGTGATTTAACTTCTCACATTGTTCAGCCGCTTCTTCGACCTTTTTGATCAATTCATCCAATAAATTCTCCCGGTTCCCGCTCGTTTTTCAGATTTTTTTTAGGCGCAATCCGACAAAAAAATATCGACAGAGCGTGCACGCCATACCTGTCCAACAGAATCGCACGCGGGAGCTTTTTTTGAAGCGCAAATTAAATCATATCTTTTCTTTTATTTATTTTAAAATCTCAAGTATTCCATTCGATTGTCAAGACAAATAATAATGAAAATTAAGGGACATTGTCAGCTAATTGGTATTCATGTTAATTATTGTCTAATATTGGCAATTTAATATTTTTCTCGCCAACGACTCTGTACCCGCTGCGGTTAATCACCGCAACAATACTATCAAGCGAAGCTTTTGAGCTATCAATTTTTACAACAGCCTGCCCCGTTTTATAATCTGAAGTCACTTTGACCACGCCGGGAACTGTAGAAACCGCCTGATTGATCGTGGCCTCACAGCCAGCGCAGGTCATGCCTTCAATGTTCAGATCCACCTGTTGGAAATTTTCGCTGGTTGCGTAAGCAGCGCTGCTGGTATTGTCGGCAATGAGAACAGGGGCATAATACGGAAAAGCTAACAGCAAAATCGCCAACACCGTCGCGATGGTTAAAAATTTCTTTGATTGCCAGAATGATGGTTTTTCATTGTCATCGCAATCGCAGTCAATTTCCTTTTTAGGTTTCAACTGTTGATACCAGGCAAATCCCAGCACGAAAACAGTAATCCCAATAAAAAATGGACGCAGCGGCTCCAGCCAGGAAAGCGAAGATGCGATTCCTCCTACTCCGGCGACGATGGCGAGGACGGGAGTAATGCAGCACGCCGATGCCGCAATTGCTGTAACAATCCCGGCGCCGGCCCATTTTTGAGACTTATTCGTTTTGTTCCTCATAATATTTTCCTTCTTTTATAGTTGATATGAATGACCCGTTGAAAATTTTTGTGTCGAAAATTAAAAAAAACGATAACAGTCTTACGTTAACTCCGTTACTTGACGGCAAAAATTCAGAAATAGATAGATTTAAAATATTGATGACAAATTTTAAATACAATGACATTTTTCCCTTAAGCGGCACAACACGACAATTTCCCCACATCTCTGTCAAAAGTAATCGCCGCTAATTTTATCCCTTCCGACAACGTCAAGTAAGGATGAAACATCTGCCGCAGCTCCGAGACCGGAATTTTGTATTTGATCGCCAGCGTCACTTCCATCAACATTTCCGAGCCTTCCGATGCTAAAATTCTGGCGCCAAGCAGGGTGTCGTCCTGTTTTTTGCGGAGTAATTTAATAAATCCCCGAGTATTTCGGGCAGCCAGGGCGCGCGGCACCTGAGAAAGCGGAAGCATTGAGACGTCATAATCGATGCCTGCCTGCTCCGCCCCCTGTTCGTCCAACCCAACGCCAGCAACCTGGGGATCGGTAAAAATGACCCAGGGCAAAGGCTGGTAATCTTTGATTTTCAAATCATCGGAAAACGCATTTTCCACTGCCAGAGCGCCTTCGTAAGCTGCGGTGTAAACAAATAAATGTTCGCCCGTAATGTCGCCAGCGGCGAAGATATTGGGCTGGCTGGTTTGCAAAAATTCGTTCGTTTCCACAAATCCGTTCCCATAAGTTTTAATGCCAATTTTTTCCAGTCCCAAATCAGCCGTATTTCCTTTCCTGCCGGTTGCCACAAACAGGTGCGAGCCTTCAACAGTTTCTCTCTTTTTTCCCGCGACAATATCCAACGCGATCTTGTCGCCTTGCTGGGTAACTGATTGGATTTTTACACTGGTTTTGATTGCGACGCCTTCTTCGCGGAGATACTCTGTCAATTGATCGGTGAGATCAGCATTTTCGCTCGGCAGGATTCTCTCCGAGCGTTGCAGCACGGTCACTTTCGCTCCCAATCGGGCAAACATTTGCGCATTCTCCAACGCGATGTACCTGCCGCCCAAAATAATCAGATGTTCAGGCAATTCTTCCAATTCGTAAAGCGTCTCATTAGTGTGAAAATTTACCTCGCTCAATCCATTAATATTCGGGATGAATGTGGTAGAGCCGGTGGCGATAAGAATCGTCTGTGCTGATTTCAATTCATTGTTGATGCGGACCGCATGTTGATCCACAAAGGCAGCCCGCCCGGAAACAATCGTGACATCGGGATCATCGCTGAGCACATCCAGGTATTTTTTCTGACGCAGTTCGGCGACTAATTCCCGTTTCTGTTGAATCGCCTTTTTGAAATTCAATTTCGCTGGTTGTGCTTCGATGCCGGCAAAATCAAAATGCGTTGTGCGATAAAAAGCCTCTGCCGTGCGAATTAATGTTTTCGAGGGGACGCAGCCGACATTGACGCAAGTGCCGCCGATAGGCAGCCCCTCGTTTGCCATGAGCACGGTTTTGCCCAATTCCCTGGCTTTGATCGCCGCGGAAAATGCCGCAGAGCCGCCGCCGATGATGATCAGATCATAGTCAAAACCGCCATTCGCCTTTTCTGCTTTTGATGTAATTCTTTCTTCAATTATTTCCGTTTCATAACCAGCGCTTGAAATCGCGGTTTCAATTTCTGAACTGTCCAGTGCTGCATCAGCCACCACCACTGCGTTGCCGTCTTTCCAGTTATCAATTTTGAACTCTGCTATTCCCGCGATTTTTTTGACGACGTTGTTCACGCTGACCACACAGCCATCGCAGTGCATACCCTTTATTTTTGCTTTGATAATTTTTTGATCGCTCATTGTTTCCTCCAAATCTTAAAAAGTATAATCGAACATCGCTTTTTTTCTCAACTGAATCATTTCCTTTAAAGTGACCGGCTTAAAAATTTTAGCAGCATAGGCCGAAATTTTTCCCATATCTCTGTCCGGATTAGCAGCAATTCCTGATACAATGAGAAATGCTTTATTGATGTAAAAATGCGCACCTTCTTTATTCAGCAAAACCAGAAACTCTCCGTAAGTTTTGGGCACCTCGTCCAGTCCGATTGAAAATTGTTCTGCCATACTTTTTCTCAAATTTTCAGGAATTTTATAATCCTGAATCGCGTCTTTGTCGGACCAAAAACCGGTTTTGAAGGTGTTAATTCCATCCGCATCGACTAAAACATCAACGGCTAAATTAGAGCGCAGCGCTGCCCAAATAATATTATACGCGACGCATATCTGGGCATCATCGTGTTTCAGACTGGTTTTCAGATGAACGAATAAATGGTCTCTGGCGGAAACATTCTGCCCCAGAATGGCATAAGGCACTGAAAATATCATTAGCAATACTAAAAAAATTGAAGTTAGCTTTTTCATGATACTGTTCCTTTCGTTAAATTCAGATTTTCATTATATAATTTTCCATGTTTTCTAAAATCTGACGCTTATCGGACTTTAGGGGTTCATTCGATTTTATTCTTCTTTTATTTAGACGCCCAGGACTATGGTACAGGGTTTCACGTTTTATTTGAATTTCTTAAATTCCAATTTTGCGGAATAGAATAATTGAAAATCCGAAAATAATTGTAAGACAAAGTTCCATTGCATTAAGCCTTTTCATTATTAAGGACGGAACCCTTTATTTTTCAATAAATAATAATCTACAAAAATTTAATTGACATTTGATTGATGTTTTATTATATTTAAACCAAACAAAAGAGATGTTTCGATGGTTAAAAAATTTGCTGACATAAAAGAAATTATTTTTCAATATATTGAAAATCTACAAAAGCAAATTCGTGTTGAGCGGGTAATATTATATGGTTCTTATGCAGAAGGTCGAGCAAATGAGCACAGCGATATTGATTTAGCTATTATTTCCCCGGATATTAATGATGAAAACCTTATCGACTATTTGCAAATAATCACCCGTGCAATCCCGAGAAAGATAAATATTGATATTGAACCTCTTATTTTTTCTATCGAAGAATATGAAACTGCTTCGCCCCTGGAATTTTTGGGCGATATTAAAAAACATGGTGAAATACTTTTTGAACAGAACTGAGCCCGTGGGATAAATTGGAATCAAGAAAACTCTATCTTTTTATTGATCACTTATCCAACGCCTCCAAAATCGGACACTCACCCGTCGAACTATTTTGCTTTTCACAAAGCAAAACCAATTCCATTAGTTTTTTCTTAATCTTCCGCAAATCCTGAATCTTCTGATCGACAATTTCAATCTTATGCTGTGCCAGGTGCTTGACATCGCCGCAGGTCGTTTCAGCATCGATCTTCAGCGAAAACAGTTCGTCAATTTCCTTGAGCGTAAAGCCCAATTCTTTGGCGCGCTTGATGAACAAAATACGGGAGACATCGCTGACAGTGTATTGCCTGTAGCCGGATTTGGTTCTTTTCGGCTTCGGCATCAATCCCCGTTTTTCATAGAAGCGAACCGTTTCGACATTGACACCGGCGCGCTGCGCTAATTGCCCGACGGTAAAAGTTTCCATTGGTTTTGTCCTCTTTTATTTATTAGACACCCTGGAGTATGGTACAGAGTTTCAAATTTTTTGCTTTTGCATTTATTGTTTGGTTAAAAATTAGATGACAGAGTGAATCGCCTTTGCGGATCACTGACTAAAGACACAACGCAATCCGCACTAACTTACATAATTTTTTTGCATTTGTCAAATATTAATGAAATTAATTTTCAAAATTGCAGCAATCGAAGAAAAACGACAGTAACGTTTGAGGAAATCACCGGGCAACCGGAAACCCGCCACAACGTTCCGACAAAAAATATTAAATGTGACTAATTTTTACTTGACAAAATACAATTTTTTTGTTATTATGTAAAGGAGCTATTAAAAGACGGAAAACGAATATGACAATTATTCTGTTGGTTTTCATTTTTACCTGACGCTTTCGTTAAATGTTTTGTCATTGCAGTAACTCGAACTGACCGGAGAATCTTTCATCACATTCGGCCCTCCTGCTGACTTACTCAAGTTAACGCTGCATTGGCAAATTTCTTTTTTATTTTTTACTCCAAATAATTGCTTCCAATCAAAACCAAGCGGAGAACGAATCATGACCAGCGCTACTCAGGAATGGGAAATGAAGAACATTCAATTCGGCTTTATTGTTTACGAGAAGTGCTATCAGACCGATGAGCTCAGGACATTTTTTACCACCGAGGCGAATCCTATTTTGGGCGACCGATACCGGGAAGGGAAAAAACACTGGACGCGGATGGGCGTGGCACAATCTTTTCAATTTGATCTGCGCAACAAAAAAACCGGCGAGACCATTCCTTTTAATGATTTGATGGGATTGATGTACTGCACCGGCTGCATGTCAGATTGCGAATTGGATGTCTTGCGGCAAAAATACGAAAAAGAGCGCACGATGGTTATCGTTGCTTTTGGATTCTTCCCGGAATCTCTGGAAAATCCGATTCCCCAGGAAAAGCTGGATGTACTCACGGAGTATTTTAATTTACGGCGAGACACAGCCCGCTCGAAAATCAAAGTGTTAGCTTCGACGTTGATTAAAGACCTCAGTCGGTGTCGCGGTGAATTTTTGCACGACATCGACATGTTGTCTCAGGAACCTCCGGCAGCAGAAAGAAAACCACTATTTTAATGAACATGACCAAAGAATTTCAGGAGAAGATTCATGACGATCAACGAACTTTGCAATAAAGTCGATTTTGAAAAGCTGAGCCAATTTACTGATCGGGAAGTCAAAGGGGTCTTTGCCTCCGACATGATCAGCGACGTCATGGCGGGCGCCAATTCAGGCGATTTGTGGCTGACCGTGCAAACGCACAAATCCATCGTGCCGGCAGCCAATCTGGTCGACGTGGCGGCGATTGTCATTACCAGCGGCAAAAAACCGCCGGAAGATACCATCGAATTGGCGAATAAACACGACATAGCGATTTTGGCGACTGACGCGCCGACTTTCGAAATCGCTGGTCAACTCTATTCCCTGCTCAAATAGAATTAATCCCGCCTGTAAACGAACCAGACTTCTTGAAGAGAATCCGGTTTGTTAGGGGTAATTAATAATCAGAAGCGAACCGTGGAATGACCATTCAGCAGATACAACGAGCGCTCAATGCTATTTTTCTTTCTCAAATCAAATCTGTGAACGGGGAAATTGAGCAAATTTACGCTTCTGACCTAATGAGCGACGTGCTTGCGTACGGCAAGGCGGATGCCATTTTGCTCACGGGTCTGGCGACGCAGCAGGCGGTAATTTCCGCGCACATGGCGGAATTCAAAGGCGTCGTGTTCATTCGCGGCAAAAAGCCGAAAGATAACGCGCTGAAAATTGCGGACCAGCACGATCTTGTTATTTTGTCAACGACGCTGGATATGTATGAATCGTGCGCGCGAATTTACGAAATTCAATCAGGAAAATCTCAGGCAAAGTTTAAAAAAGGCAAATCAGGCGATCAGATTGAGGATTTATCATTAACGGAAAATTTCAGCATCAATGGAGATGACTTCGCCAATGCCGGCGCGGTTTCCACCGAAATCAAAGCTATTCTAAAGAAGATCGGACTGGATCATCAAATCATTCGACGCGTGGCGATTTCCACCTACGAGGCGGAAATGAACGTGGTGATGCACGCGAAACACGCACAGGTCACACTCAGACTCACACCGGACTCGATACAGATCGTCGTAGATGATGTCGGAAAAGGCATCGCTGATATCGATCTCGCGCTCCAGGAAGGTTACACTACTGCAACCGACGAAATGCGAGCGATGGGTTTTGGCTCCGGCATGGGATTGCCGAACATCAAAAGGAACACCGATGATTTGCAAATTGAAAGTGAAGTGGGAAAAGGAACGCGACTCACATTGAATTTTGTCATTAATTCCTGACTTTTTGATTTTTGCTCCGCCCTTTTTTCGATGTTCATTGTTTTTGCTAGTGGTGCCTTTCATTTGAAAAAAAGGATATGCCATGGCAACTTATTTCCACGCTCACCAAATCGAATCGGATAGATGCACCGGACATTTGAAATGTATGCATTCTTGCCCCACGCAGGCGATTCGCATCCGTGACGGAAAAGCTCAGTTTTCCCAAGAGCTGTGCGTTGATTGCGGCACCTGCCTGACCGTCTGCCCTTCAAACGCCATTATGAGCATTACTGATTTATTGGAAGAATTCGATCATTTCAAATATAAAGTCGTCGTCCCGACGGCAGTGCTCTATTCTCAGTTTGATGCTTCGATACATCCTTATATTGTTCATCTCGCACTCAAGCAATTAGGTTTTGACGCTGTTGTAGACATGAATTTCTCTTCGTCGGTAATGGCTTATGTTTTAAAACAATTTTTAGAACAATACGACGGTCCCTTGCCGCTCATTTCTTCCCATTGCCCGGCACTGATTCGCCTGATTCAGGTAAAATACCCGGGACTGGTAAAGCAAATTCTTCCGCTCGACGTGCCGCGAGAAGTCACCGCGCGCGAAATCAGAAAAACATTTCCCCAAAAACTGAGGCTTAAGCCTTCAGAAATAGGCATTATTTACATTGCGCCCTGCCCGGCAAAAGTTGTCTCCATCAAGCAGCCGGCGGAAAAATCTACCTCTTGGTTCGACGGCGTGGTTTCCATAAAAGACATTTATCGCCTACTTTATCCGCATGTGATCGCCATCAAAGAAGAGTTTGATGCTGAAAAAGATGTACCGGAAAATTTTTCTTTTCACTCCGGCTGGGCGCAATTGGGCAGCACCATTCGCGCCGCAAAAATGGACAACTGGATGGCGGTCTCCGGGCTGGACCATGTGATGCGCGTTTTGGATGATATTGAAAATTCCAAATTGCGCAATGTGGATTTTTTGGAAGCCATGACTTGCATGCTGGGCTGCATCGGCGGACCTCTCGTTGTAATTAATCCTTACGTGGCTCGCGCCAACATTATCAAACAGGCAGAGCGCTACGAGAGAGAAGTCGAATTTGACAAAGTAAAAGTAGAGCAGAAATTTGAACAAAATTATTATAGTCTGGAACATCCCATTTTACCGCGTCCCACCTCTTTTTTCGATTCTGACCTGGTTACTTCCATCAAACGCATCAAAGAGCGGGATCGCGTGTACAAAAAATTGCCGCACATCGACTGCGGTTGCTGCGGCGCGCCAACCTGTCTCGCATTTGCCGAAGACGTAGTGCACGGCGAGGCGGATGTGACGGATTGCATTTATTTGACCGGCAAGCTGGATGGTTCGCCGATTTTACCGCGTCAGCAAATAAATCCGGAATAGAGCGATCAACGGAGGTTTGGAAATTGACAGAGGAATTTAAAGAAATTTTTGAAAATTTTCAGGGAAAAGAAAGCGATCTGATTCCGATTCTGCAAAAAACGCAAGAGAAATTTGGCTACATTTCCCAGGAAGCCACGCAAGAGATTTCCCGTTTTTTGAAAACTTCAGAAAATGAAATTTATGGCGTGGCCTCTTTTTATGCCCAATTTCGCTTCAGCAAACCCGGGCGGAATGTCATTAAAATCTGCATGGGAACCGCCTGCCACGTAAAAGGGGGAGAAATTTTGTGCGACGCCGTGGAACGAGAAATCGGAATCAAGCCGGGGCAGGTCACTCCGGACAGTAAATATGAATTCCGACGCGTCGCCTGTCTGGGATGCTGCGCCCTGGCGCCGGTCGTCCAGATCAATGACGACGTGTATAGCCAGATGACCGTTGTTAAACTACGGGAGACTTTAGCGCATTATGAATAATTTTGAATCCATTCAGAAAAAAGCCAAGGCCAAATGGGAAGCACTTCAGCACAACGACATTCCCACGATTTTTTTGGGAGCCGCTTCGTGCGGCAGAGCCGCCGGCGCCATGCAGACCCTGGAGGCAATTTACCAGACGCTGGACGAACACAAAGTTGAAGCGAAAGTTGTGCAAGTCGGCTGCATCGGGCCCTGCTATCTCGAGCCGCTGGTGGATATTGCGCTGCCCGGCAAACCTCGCGTGAGTTTTTCCAACGTTGACCCCAAAAAGGCGAAAGCGATTTTGGAGGCGACTTTCCTCAAAGGCGAGCTGCCGCTACAGCGTGCGGTGGGACATTTCGGCGAAAAAGATGATTCCCCGTTTGGCGAACTGCCTCATTTTTTCAAACTTCCCATGCTCGAGCCGCAGGTGCGCATCGTGCTGCGAAATTGCGGTTTTATCAACCCCGAAGACATCGACCACTACATTGCCCGCGACGGCTATCAGGGAATTTTAAAAGCGTTCGAGTTGGGATCTGAAAAGATCATCGAAGAAGTCAAAAAATCCGGTTTGCGCGGCAGAGGCGGCGCCGGATTTCCGACCTTCAAAAAATGGCAAATCTGCCGCAACGCCGAGGGCGACGAAAAATATCTCATCTGCAATGCCGACGAAGGAGACCCGGGCGCTTTCATGAACCGGTCGCTGATCGAAGGCGACCCGCACGCTGTTTTGGAGGGAATGCTCATTGCGGCTTACGCCATCGGCGCGACTCACGGTTACATTTACATTCGCGCCGAGTACCCGCTGGCAATTGCCCGGCTGCGGAACGGCCTGGCGCAAATGAGAGAATACGGGCTTATTGGGAAAAATATTTTGAATTCAGGTTGGGATTTTGACATTAATATTAAAGAAGGCGCCGGCGCTTTTGTCTGCGGCGAAGAGACGGCATTGATTGCATCTGTTGAAGGAAAACGAGGCATGCCGCGTTCCAGACCGCCGTTTCCGGCAATTTCCGGTTTGTTCGGCAAGCCGACGATTATCAACAACACGGAGACATTGGGCACGCTGCCAAATATTTTGCGCAACGGCGCTGACTGGTACAGCCAGTACGGCACCCAGGAAAGCCACGGGACAAAAACTTTTTCGCTGGTGGGAAAAGTGCGCCGCACAGGATTGATCGAAGTGCCGCTGGGCACTACGCTGCGGCGGATCATTTTCGACATCGGCGGCGGCACGTTGAAGCCGTTCAAAGCAGTGCAAACCGGCGGGCCTTCCGGGGGATGTCTGTCCGAGGAATTTCTCGATCTGCCGGTGGATTATGAATCGCTGACATCTGCCGGGTCCATCATGGGATCGGGCGGATTGATCATCATGGACGAAGATACCTGCGTCGTCGATCTGGCGCGCTATTTTCTGGATTTTACGCAAAAAGAATCGTGCGGAAAATGTACGCCCTGCCGCGTGGGCACGCGCCACATGGTGGAAATTTTGGAAAAAATCACCAGGGGCGAAGCGGATCTGGAAATGTTGACCAAATTACAAAATTTAGCCGAAACAGTGAAGCGCGGTTCGCTGTGCGGATTGGGTCAGACCGCGCCCAATCCGGTGCTGACGACGCTGAAATATTTTCGCGATGAATATGTTTCCCACGTGAAAGATAAATATTGTCCGGCAACGGTCTGCCGGGAGTTGCTTGAGTACCGCGTCATTCCGGGGAAATGTACCGGCTGCCAGCGTTGCGTGAGCGTTTGTCCGACCGGCGCCATCACCGGGCCACGTTCGGAGCCGCACAATCTGGATCCGAGTAAATGTATCAAATGCCGCGCGTGTTACGAAATTTGCCGTTTTGACGCCATTGCCGGCGACGCCATTGTGATTCGTTCGAAAGGGAGAGCCTCATGAAAGCCAATGACGGAAAAATTTCTCTAACCATTGACAATAAAAAATATCAAGTGCCTGCCGAAATTACCATTTTGCAGGCCGCTGAAATGAATGACATCTACATTCCGACGCTCTGCGCGCACAAAGATCTGACTCCCTACGGCGGCTGTCGCATGTGTCTGGTGGAAGTCGAGGGCGCGCGAAGATTTTTGACCGCCTGCACCACGCCGGTGGAGCAAGGAATGATCGTGCGCACTCACACTGACCAAATTCAAAAAGAACGCCGCGAAATCATGGAACTGATTTTGAGCGAACATACGTCGAGTTGCCTGATTTGCGACGAACAGGAAGGTTGCCGGCAAGCGATGCCCACCATTCGCAAGGCAGGAGTAACCACCGGCTGCCGCTACTGTCCCAATGACGATCAGTGCGAATTGGAAGAGGTGGTTTCTTATCTCGGCATTAAAGAAATTCCGCACCCAATTTTTTACCGCGGTCTGCACGTGGAAAAAGAAGATCCTTTTTACGACCGCGATTACAATTTGTGCATCTACTGCGGCCGCTGCGTCCGTGTGTGTCAGGAAGTCCGGCTGGCAGATGTGCTCGCTTTCAATCAACGAGGCAGAAACACGGTGATCGGGCCGGCGTTTGGCAGAACACACGTGGAAGCCGGCTGCGAATTTTGTGGTTCCTGCGTTTCCGTCTGCCCCACCGGTTCGCTGGCGGAGAAATATAATAAATGGGAAGGCGTGCCTGAATTTCAAAAACAAACCACCTGCGCGTTGTGCGGCGTAGGTTGCCAATTGGAAGCAAAAGTGAAACGCGACAAAGTCATCGGCACGGTTCCTGCGGAAAAAGGCATCGTCAATCAGGGCGAGCTGTGCGTGAAAGGCAGATTTTCCGTGGCGGAATTGGTCAATCACCATCAACGCCTGACTTCGCCCACTGTTTTTGAGGAAGGAATCCAGCTCAAAGTTTCCACTGAAGAGGCGCTTCAGCGCGCCGCCGAGGCCTTGAGAAATTGCGCGCCGGACGAATTCGCCATGCTCGTTTCGCCGAATTGTACTACCGAAGATTTGTACGTGGCACAAAAATTTACCCGCGTCGCCCTGGGCTCGGCAAATATCGACTGTTCAACGCGCTGGTTCTACGGCAATAATTTCCAGGCTTATCTTGATTTATTCGCGCGATCCGCGCCGCTGGAATCATTAAAAAAATCTTCTGTAATTTTGTCCCTCGGGCTGGATTTACAGTACGGCAGGTCTGTGGTCGGATTTTTCATTCGTCGCGCCCTGCAGCAAGGCAGTAAAGTCATTACCATTCATCCCGACGACCACAGTCTGGCGCTCACTGCCGAACTCTGGCTGCAAAACAATTGCGGCGAGGAAGCGGCGATTCTCAATAAAATGATTAAAGAAATTCAAAAAGAAAAATCGACCGCCAAAGACGCCCAAATCGCGGATGCTGTCAATTTGCTGAAAAAGGCGAAAAATCCGGTCATTTTAGTGGGCAGCGCTTTTCTGCAGCAGGCGCATGGCGACAAAATTTTCAACGCCATCCGCCGGTTAGCTGACGAATTGGATGCCGGAATTTTGCCGCTGCCGGCGCAAAATAATTTAGTCGGCTCCCTGCTCGCTGGCGGTTATCCGGAGTTGCTGCCCGGCGGCGTTCCCGCGGAAGATGAAAATCACCGTCAAAAACTCGCTAAATTGTGGGACACAAACCTCCCCGCAATTCAAACCAAATGGAATGCCAGTAAATTATTTTCAGGGAAAAAACTGAAAGTGCTCTATTTGGTCGGCGAAACGCTGCCGGTGGACAGAGCCGTTGCTGACATCATCATTTATCAAAATATTTATCCGCTGCCCAATCACGAGCCGGACGTCAGTTTCCCGGCAACGGCTTTCACAGAAACCGCCGGCAGCTTCATCAACGGCGAGGGCCGAATTCAGCGGACGCAGCAAATCGTTTCTCCGCCCGGCAAAGCAATGCCGGACTGGAAAATTTTAAGTCTCCTTGCCAGAGAAATGGGCGCCAAAGGTTTTGAATTCAAAAAAATATCTGACATTCAAAAAGAAATGGGGCAAATTATTCCTGAATTTGCTTTAGGCTTAAAAAATAACAAGAAGCTGCTCCGACTCCCGGAAAATATTCGCATGAAAACGACAAAAACAATTTCAAAAAAGAAAAAGCAGGAAGCGGGCGCCGGCGAGTTCATTTTGACGGAAACTGCCAATGAAAATATTTATCGGGGAATTCCTCTCTCGGAAAAAGTAGCTGGCTTGCGGGCGCTGATTCACGAAGATGCGGCGATTCTCAACCCGCAAGACGCCGCGCAATTGGGAGTTCAGCAGGGCGAGCAAGTCAAAATTTCCAGCAACGGAGATGCGCGCGTTTTTCCTGTTCATATTTCCAAAAACCAAAAAGAAAAGACCTTACAGATCATTCATTCAAATATTATGTTTGATTTTTCCGATCCGCAGCACGTTACTCTGGAGAAAGCTCATGTTTGAAATTGTCGAAAGTCAGATGATCGTTCCCAATTTGCACCAACTCACGGTGCGCGCGCCTGATGTGGTCCAGGACGTAAAATCCGGACAGTTCGTCATTTTGCGCGCCGAGGACGAGGGCGAGCGAATTCCGCTTTCCATCGCGGACTGGGACGCAAAGGCCGGAACGGTGACCGTCTTTTTCCTCAACGTCGGCGCCACGACGAGCAAATTAGCGGCTCTGCGCGCCGGGGATTCCATTCCCACGGTCGTAGGTCCGCTCGGCGTGCCCACGGAAATTGACAATTACGGGACGGTTCTGTGTCTCGGCGGCTGCTACGGCATTGGCAGCATTTACCCCATCGCCCGGGACCTCAAAAAAGCCGGCAACCGCGTGATCACTGTTATCGAGGCGCGGAGTTCCTATCTTTTTTACTGGGAAGAAAAATTGAAAACCGTCTCCGACGAAATGTTTTTCATCACCCGCGACGGCACGCGCGGCTACAAAGGCCATGTGCCCCGGTTGCAAGAAATCATGCAGGCTGTCGGCGGAGAAATCGACCGCGTCATTATTAACGGCTGCACGTTTCTGGTGAAATTAGGCTCCGAAGTAACGCGTCCTTCGGGAACAAAAACCATCGTCAGCCTGGCGCCGATCATGATCGACGGCACCGGCATGTGCGGCGTCTGCCGCGTAACAATCGGAGACAGCACACGCTTCGCCTGCGTCCACGGGCCCGATTTTGACGGACATCAGGTGAATTGGGAAGAATTGCTCAAACGAAGAAAAATGTATTTCAACGAAGAAGTCGTTCCGCTGCACACCAGCCGGTGCGAGGCGCATTCCGCAGAAATTAGCGGATGAAAATTTGCCGCAGAGGCGCAGAGTACGCAGAGTTTTAACTTTAGACAGTTTTGCCAAAACATTTAAAACATTTTTTTAATGGTTTTTTTCGTGTTTTGGTGACTTTGTGGTAAAAAAAATAATAAAGGGTAATTTCCATGCCTGACAAACCAAAACCTAAACGAGACCTGAATCGCCGCGACATGCCCAAACAATCGCCCAAAGTGCGGCGGCAAAATTTCAACGAAGTTGCGCTCGGCTACACCGTCGAACTTGCCAGGGAAGAAGCAGAGCGCTGCCTGCAATGCAAAAATCCGAAATGCGTTCCCATGTGTCCGGTGGAAATAGACATTCCGGGCTTCATTCGCGGCATCGCTGAAAATAACTTTGCTCAGGGCACTCAGACGCTGAAAAATAAAAATCTGCTGCCGGCCGTGTGCGGCAGAGTTTGTCCGCAAGAGGAGCAATGCGAAAAGGGCTGTATTTTGAACAAAAGAGGCGCGCCCGTCGCCATCGGCAGGCTGGAGCGATTTTTGGCGGACTGGGAAGCGGCTCAGGGCGAGGCCGAAATTCCGAAATTGACCCGTTCCACCGGGAAAAAAGTTGCCATTGTCGGAGGCGGGCCTGCGGGATTGACCGTTGCCGGAGATTTGATTCGTCTGGGTCACAAAGTAACAATTTTCGAGGCGCTCCACGAAATGGGCGGCGTGCTCGTGTACGGCATTCCCGAATTTCGCTTGCCCAAAGCCATTGTCAAGCGCGAAGTGGAATACTTGCGCAAATTAGGCGTGGAAATTCGCACCAATTTTGTCGTGGGAAAAACGCGCACTGTGGACAGTCTGTTAGAAGAATACGACGCGGTCTTTGTCGGCTCCGGCGCCGGACTGCCCTGGTTCATGCAGATTCCCGGCGAAAATCTCAACGGCGTCTATTCTGCCAACGAATATCTGACACGAATGAATCTGATGAAGGGCTATCTGTTCCCGGAATTTGACACACCCATCAAAAATCACCACCGCGTGGCAGTCGTTGGCGGCGGAAATGTGGCCATGGACTGCGCCCGCACCGCGCTCAGACTGGGCGCCGACGAAGTGCACATCATTTACCGCCGCTCGCGCCAGGAACTACCCGCCCGGCTGGAAGAAGTGGAAAACGCCGAAGAAGAAGGCGTCATTTTCGACTTTCTCACGCTGCCGCTGCGCTACATCGGCGATGAAAACGGCTGGGTGAAAGAGATCGAATGCCTGAAAATGGAACTCGGCGAACCCGACGCTTCCGGCAGACGGCGGCCTGTCCCCATCGAAGGCTCGAATTACATGCTCTCCATGGACGCCGTGATCTGCGCCATCGGCAACAGCCCCAATCCGCTCATTCCCGAAACCACGCCCGGCATGGAAGTCGGCAAATGGGGCAACATTAAAGCGGACGAAGCCACGGGAAAAACCTCCAAAGCGCGCGTCTGGGCCGGCGGCGACGTCGTCTCCGGTGCGGCAACAGTGATTTTAGCTATGGGCGCAGGAAGGATTGCAGCAAGATCGATTCATGAGTATTTGATGAATGGGAAAACGTGATTTGTAGATATATTTTCGTTAAAAATATCATTTTTAGCTTGATTTGTAAGGTTTTTTGGTTATATTTTATTGTAATGCCAATTATTTTTTAGCCAAAAGGCAAATTGGCGGAGAATAAATTTCCTAATATTGGGAAAGAAAGTTTTCCTAAATGTAGGAAAGTTTTTGAGAGAAATAGCAACTTATAAACTAATATGTTATAAGGCTAATTTGATTGAAT
>JAADFU010000117.1 GCA_013152715.1 Calditrichota bacterium | reverse complement strand
AAAGAATCACTGGAGATGTGGCGTTGCGGTTGGCTAAATATTTTGGTAATTCAGCCCAATTTTGGTTGGGGCTACAAATGGATTTTGATCTAGATGTTGCAGAAGATGAATTTGGCGAAGAAATTGATCGGGAAGTTGAGCAATATCAGAGTTAAAAATGAATTTCTGATATGAAGAAATAAAATCGCGTAATTTGTGAATCTTATTAAGGAGTCCAGCCAAAACAGGGAGGAAATTTTTTCTAATAAATACGTGCAGGTTTCAGGGACATCCAAATAAACTCACCAAAGAAACTTTCCCTTTTTAATACCAATGATCAGTTAAATTTTACGATCAACTATTTTTATTGAAATTAGGTTGTAGGGGACGCATATATGCCTCCCCTACATTGTTTTTAAACGTAATATTTACAAGAATATTTTCTAACTGGTCATTCATGTTTTTATATTTAAAGGAAAAGTAAAATTTCTGCAAATTTATTGTTATATCAATTTTTCCAAGATTTTTGAATTTTTTGAATAACATTAGATATGAAACATAATATTGAAGTTCATTAGATTGGAAATTTATTATTAGTGAGTAGATCTATCTTTGTATGTATTCTTTGAAGTTATCACAGTCTAATTTGCTTAATGATAAATATGAATGTTACAAAATACCAATTCCGTCCTGTCTAATTTAATGGCGCTATTTAGATTGTTCAACCCCTCTGGGGTTGGAAAAATGTAATGCTAATTTTTCCTACAAATGTTGAACGCCTTCGGCGTTTTCAAATCCAAATTAAGTTTAAATCCCGAAGGGATTTTACATTTGTAGCCTGATATTGAATGTTAAACCAAACAACTCCAAAGGAGTTGAACGTTATTGCTAAAATTCCCAAATCAATTATACCAAATAATGCACAGAATGTCAAGGAGAAAATATGCAGAAAAAATGTAACTCAGGACAGCAATGTTTCTCTCTAAAACATCACACACTAATTTCAAACACCTGAAAAAAATACCGTTTTAGAATTAGACTCGTAAAAAAACCTATTCCATTATCAAATATTCCATTATCAAAACTTCTTCGATTCGCTCCAGTGCCCAGTCTATTTCTTCTTTGGTAATGACCAGCGGCGGAGCCAGACGGATGATATTCCAGTGCGTTTCTTTTGCCAGCACGCCTTTTTTCATCAGTGCTTCGCAGAAACGACGGGCGCCGCCTGCTTCATCTTTCAAGACAATACCGATCCAGAGGCCTTTCCCGCGATAAAAATCAACGTGGGGGCTTTTAATTTTATTTAATCGCGACATGACGTACTCGCCCAATTCTGCAGCGCGTTCCGGCAATTTTTCTTCGACGATAATTTTCAATGCCTCACGAGCAATGGCGCTGCCCAATGGATTGCCGCCATAAGTCGAGCCGTGATCTCCCGGCGTAAAAACTGACATCACTTCTTTATTTGCCAGCATAGCGGAAACGGGATAAAATCCTCCGGAAAGCGCTTTGCCGATCGTGATCACGTCCGGTTTGACGCCTTCGTGATCGCAGGCAAAAAGTTTCCCTGTGCGGCCAAGCCCGCTCTGGATTTCATCAGCGACAAAAAGCACATTGTTTTTCTCACAAATCTCTTTTGCTTTTCTCAAATATCCTTCGGGCGGGACAACAACGCCGCCTTCTCCTTGAATGGGTTCCACTAAAAAAGCCACTGTGTTCGGCGTAATTGCTTTTTCCAGTGCTTCAGCATCGCCGTAAGGAATGAGTTTGAATCCCGGAGTAAGAGGACCAAATCCGTCTTTGTATTGTTCTTCCGGTGAAAAAGTGACAATCGTAATTGTCCTGCCGTGAAAATTGCCGTCGCAGGCGATAATTTCAGCTTTGTCTTTTTCAACTCCTTTTACCTGATAGCCCCATTTGCGGACTGCTTTGAGCGCGGTTTCCACAGCTTCGGCGCCGGAATTCATTGGTAACACCATGTCGTAGCCTGTTAATTCACACAACTCTTTTGCCAGTAGGGGCCATTGGTCGTTGCGGAACGCGCGGGACGTCAGCGTCAATTTTTCCGCTTGCTCTTTTATCACTTCCACCAATCGCGGATGACAATGCCCCTGATTCACCGCAGAGTAGGCAGCCAAAAAATCCATATATTTGTTTCCGTCAACATCTTCCAACCAGACGCCTTTCCCGCGCGTGATCACTACATCCAGTGGCTTGTAGTTGTGCGCTCCGTACTTGTCTTCTGTTTCAATAAAATTCTTACTTGTCATACAAATACCTCCTCAAAATTTTTCGATTCTAAACATTTGATAAAGTGTACTCGCCTCCGAGGTGGAATACACTTGGGAAATTTTTTAATGCACCCACGCCGGCATTTGTCCCAGAACAATCCCAAACGCCGGAATGGCAATCAAATAAGTCACGGCAGTTACGATGAAAATTCCGATTAAATTCATTAAGAGTCCGTTTTTTGCCATCTGCGGAATTGTCAGATAACCGGAGCCGAAGACAATGGCATTTGGCGGCGTGGCAACCGGGAGCATGAAGGCGCAGGAGGCGGAAATTGTCGCCGGGATCATTAGTAAAAAGGGATTTAAGCCGATGGCCAGTGTTGTCGCTGCCAGGATGGGCATAAAAATTGTCGACGTCGCTGTGTTCGATGTGATTTCTGTCAGAAATGTGAGCATGATGCAAGTAAGCATAATCAGAAGAATCAATGGCATGCTTGAAAATGCGTTCAATTGTTGTCCGATCCAGGCGGCTAATCCTGTTGCCTTGAAACCTGATGCCAGCGCTATTCCGCCACCAAAGAGCAGCAATATTCCCCAGGGAATTTTTATTGCCCATTCCCAATCCAACAGAAAAGAGCCTTTGTCAATTTTTTCCGGAATAAAAAATAGCAGCAGAGAAGAAAAAATAGCCACCGTGGCGTCGTTTACGTATTTAGCGATGCCCAGTAAATTGGACCAGCCCGGAATGACAAAATTTCCGATTTCAATATTTTTTCGAAAAATCCATGCCAAGGCGGTGAAGACGAAAATAATAGCTACAAGTTTTTCGCCCTTCGAAAATTGCCCCAATTTTTCAAGCTGTTCATCAATGACCTCTTTTCCTGCGGGGAATTTTTTAATCCGAATAGGCTGAAGAATGTGGGTTAAAACCAGCCAGCTAATGGGAAGAAAAACAACAACAAGCGGAACCCCAACCATCATCCATTGCAAAAAGCCGATTTCAGGCGCGTTCGGAAAGAGAGATTTCACTTGAGCAGCAAAAACAATATTCGGCGGTGTGCCGATTATTGTGCCAATTCCTCCGATGCTCGCCGCGTAGGCAATTCCGAGCATCAGGGCTAATTGAAACGGCTGGATAATTGACTCCGGCAGAGAATTATTTTTCTCGTCTCTGAAATTCGAAACTTGCAAAATGACAGCCAGCGCGATGGGGAACATCATCATGGTTGTCGCGGTGTTGGAAATCCACATGGAAAGGAACGCAGTGGCGACCATGAAGCCGAGAATTATTTTTTTAGGTCCCAGACCGATAATTTTAATGATATGCAAGGCAATGCGCCGATGCAGTCCCCATTTTTGCATGGCCATGGCGATAAAAAATCCGCCCATGAACAGAAAAATATTGCTGTCAGCGTAAGAGCGGACGATTTCAGAACTTTTTGCAATGCCCAACAAAGGAAATGCCACAATGGGAATCAGCGACGTCGCCGGAATGGGCAGCGCTTCTGTGATCCACCAGAATGCCATTAAAACTGCTACTGCCAATGTGTTTTGTGCCTCAGGTGTTAGGGTGCCGGAAATGGGCACTTTCAGCACGAGAAGAAATAGGGGGATGCCAAAAAAAAGACCAAATTTTTGCCGAAAGGTATAGGGCTTTCCGGCCGCAGAGCTTGATTCAATTTCAGACGTCGTCATGACCAATCTCCTCTGTTTGCCCTGGCAAAAATGTCAGGAAATCCATCTCATAGGCAGAGAACAAATTTTGCTTCGGAGACAAAACTACTTGAGCGCCTGCTCAACTTTTGCTAAAAATTCTTCTTTGCCGGCATTTTTTCGGATGTCGGTTTCGGTGACATTGAAAGTCAACACAGGCACTTTGTATTTATTTTTGCAGACTTGCGGGAAAGTCATGTAATATCCGCCGAGTCCCTCTAAAAATTCCGCAGTGATTCCCTGTTCCTCTTTTCTGCCGCGCTTGCGGATTCGTTTGAGGAGCACATTGACGTTGTCAACCTGCAAATAAATGATCAAATCCGGTTTGATGAGGCGGCTGTTCAAGCGTTCGAAATATTCAAAATAAAGATTGAGCTCATCGTGGCTCATGTGCCCTAACCCGTGCAAATATTTAGCAAAAATTTCCGGATCTTCGTACAGCGAGCGATCCTGCACGCACGACTTGGGCACAGTATCGATGAGTTCGTGGTGTTCTACGCGGCGAATGAGAAATTCCATCTGCAGCGTGAAACTCCAGCGATTCATATTTTCGTAGTAAAGTTTAAGAAAACGATTGTCAATGACCGGTTCGTCAAACAGCTCGAAACCAAATTTCTGGCTGATAATTTTTGCCGCGGTCGTTTTGCCGCAGCCAATGTTTCCGGAAAGTGCAATGAAGATTTTATTTTTCAACGAGCAAATCTCCGCTTTTTCAGAAGGGTGAAAGTGCTAATTTAGTAAATACTGAATAGGACTCCTACATGATAAGATATGAAATCTGTGTCTGATTTGTGAATATCGTAGTGGACTTTTTTGTTGTCGTCCACAGTGAGGGAGCCTTCTTTGAGATACTCAGCTTCGCCGCCGAACATGTAGCGAACTTTTAGATCGAGAAAAATAGTGCCTTTTTTCTGGTTATTTTGATCATCCATGCCGATGCCGCTTTTTAATTTAATCAAAGTGCCAAAACCAAGGCCATAATTAAAAGCAAAATCATCGAAATTTGTGTGGCTGGCGATGTCGTCATCATAATTTTCCAATTCTTTGATTTTTGTTTCCGTCCATAAATAATTGAAACCGACCATGCCCTCCACGTAGGGCTGGAGAAAACCGAGGTTAGTTCGCGCTTGCAACAGCAAATCAGCGAACAAAATGTTGTTCGTCGTTTTCACGTCCACCGGCACCAACGGGGTGATTATGTAATCCTGATAGGTTGTGGATCCGTAATTTGCGCCGCCAACTGTGAGACCGGCGTAAAATGGCGTTTGACTTAATTTCACAGCGAATTTTCCGGACAGACCCCAGCCGAGGCGATCGACATTTTCTTTGAAACCTGATTCAGGCGATACAGCCGTTAAATTCAGCCCAACATCGAACTGAGCAAAAAGTTGAGGAATCGCAATGAGCGTGAAAATCATTAGCAGCACGAAAGCTTTTTTCATTTGAAATATCTCCCATGTTGTGATTGAAAAGGGCCAAGCTCCGATACCACGAAGTTTTTTCTCTTTGACTATTAGAGCATTAAATTTTACTCTGTGGGTTGGAGCCTTTAGTGTGTTTCATGATTTTATAATTTTTTTTCACCGGCATCGTCTTCGTCGAAGAACTCTTCCGCGAAAATCTGTACTCGCGGCACTTTGTCCGTCAATTTCAGTTGATACTCGACGTTGCTCATATCGCCGACAAGCGTTTTGTCCACGCAATTGCGCGCAAATGCTTCTTTGATAATTGAGAACGATTTTTTCGCCTGCAAGTCTGTCAAATACCAAACCAGGAACCCATTGAATTCGGGATTGTTCTCTTCATATTTTTCTAATTGCCCGGTCAGTAAATCGATGCACTTCTTCCGCAAGTTCACGTGCCACTTGCCGATTTCTTTGACGCACGCCGCAGCCGTAATTTGGGCGCCGTTTCCGCGATTGGATTTTTTAAGATATTTCTCCAGCGCCGACAAAGCCGATGCGCCGAATTGGGCGAAAATTTCCGGCAATTCTTCGTCAATGTGGTGGTTATTTTCCAAGCGATGGAAAAGTTCAATTAAATTGTCAATTGCTTCTGTAGCGTCCATTTTTGCTAAAATGTGCCAGGCGTGCACCGGCGCCCAGTTTGGGGCGTCATCCGGATTCCCGCTGAGCAAAGACGTGTCCGTGCCCAAGCGAATCAGTTCCGGAACGTCCGACTGCTCAAAATGTATTTCATCGTAAACTTTTGTACTATTCAGTTCGTTTACGTCCCCGAGCCGGAAAAGTTGTTTTATTTTTTCTGAATATTTCATGATTCTTTCTTTAAGCCATAAACACCAATTTTAATGCAAAATAATCTGATACGGCAGCAGCGGCCACAGCAGCGGTCGTCTGATTTTTTGCAAAGATTCGTAAATCGATTGCAAATTGAGTTTATCTTTTGAATTACGGAAAAATGCCAAAACTGCTGACGGAAAAATTTTCTCAAACCACGGTTTTTTGATGGCATAAACCACAATCTTCACTTTTTCCGTGGAGTCGATGCCCGCTTTTTCTCGGGCGACTTCAATGGCTTTGTCCAATCCGCCCAATTCATCGACAAGTCCCAATTCTTTTGCTTTTTCGCCCATCCAGGTTCTGCCCTGCGCAATTGGCTCCATTTGTTCAAAAGTCATCCCGCGCGATTCTGCCGCTTTGGTCACAAAATCAACGTAACTCTGATAGAGATTGTCGCGGTAAAGTTTTCTTTCGTAATCGGTCAGATGTTTGAAACCCATGAACATGTCAGCATGAGCGCCGCGCTTTACGTTACTTTCGTTCAAGCCTAATTTCTTGTACAGACCGCTCACGTTGGGGAAAATGCTCCAGATGCCGATGGAGCCGGTCATTGTGGAAGGCTGCGCCACAATGGCACTGGCGCCCATGGAAACCCAGTAGCCTCCGGAAGCGGCGTAGTCGGACATGGAAACGATAACTGGTTTTTTCTCTTTAGCCTTCTGAATTTCGCGCCAGACCAGATCGCAGCCCAAACCACTGCCGCCGGGAGAATCCACGCGAAAAACAATCGCTTTCACGGAGCGGGATCGCACGGCGCGACGGATGGATTGAATCATTGGATCGGTACCGGCAGTCATGCCCATGGTCAACGGGCTGAAAGTATCCCCGCCTTCCTGAATCAGTCCCTGCGAGTAGATGAGCGCAATGCGTTTTTTGCCCTTATTTAATCCCAGCGATGTTAACGGAATTTCCGCATATCGCTGTGCTGAAATTTTTTTCAATTTTTTATCAATTTTGATGCCGTTCAAATTTTTGAGCATGTCTTCAATCTGATCTTCGTAACGCAAGCCGTTGATCCAGCCGAGTTCCTGGAATTTTTCTGCGTTGAAATAGCCGCGATCAATCGTCGCTTTGATTTCCTGCTCTGATTTACCGAGTCTATTAGCGATACCGCGGACCAGATGCGCGTATTCCCAGTCCAGAATATCGTTGAGCATTTGCAAAACCGGCTGGGTGTGTTTTTTTCTGCCGAACGATTCACCGGAATGTGATTTGTATTTGCCAAAGGCAAAATAATCCACGGTGATGCCGATTTTTTCCAGCATTCCCGGCAGATGGATGGATTCGATTATCAGGCCGTTCATCTCCATGAAACTTTGCGGTACGGCGAAAATGCTGTCGGCTGCCAATGCCAGGTAATATTCTTTCTCGCCGACAAAACTTCCCAGATAGGCGATGACATATTTTCCCGAACTTTTGAAATCATTGAGGTTGTCGCGAAGCTCATCAATTTTCGCCCAACCCATGAAAGTAGTGTTTACGCGCAACAAAATTCCTTTGATGCGATCATCGACTTTGGCTTTTTCGATGTCGTCCATGATTACTTTCATGCTGATATTTTTTCTCATGGCAACTGGAAATTCAGACGCGGGCACATATTCGGGGATATCGCCGCTGAGGGAAATGACGAGCGTTGAATTTTTTGCCACGCTGGGTTTTGTATGAGATAAACCTTTAAAAATCAAAAACATGACGAATACGAAAATCACAAACACCAGGAATAGCGTGAGTAATGTATAGAGTATGACATGAATGGGTTTCATCTGATTTTTCCTCCGATTTTGTGCGCTTTGTTTTGGGTTTTGCTTCCTCAATATAAGTAATTATTTTTTGTGAATCAAGCAGAAAAGTAAAATTGAGCGGTTGAACAGAGCGTTTGCTTTTGGCAATATAATTTTGCCATTTTGATTTCGCAGCAGATAGCAATTAACCAAATTTTCCAAAAGCATGGACCGGGTTCCAGCTTGTGAAAGCACTGTCTGTTGGCAGTCGATATTTTTAACTTGACAAAGTAATATTTTTCTTTATATTGATAATATTGAAATCAATGGGAAATTAAGGGTTGTGTTATGCGATCATCTCATTTTCTGTTACAGGTTGCACTGATAGTATTTAGTATTTTGAATGCTGGCCAGACATTAACATCAAGCGTCTCTGAACTCTCGCCTTATGATCAATCTGACGTTTCTCTGCGCGATGCACTCAGCGCCCTTGAAAAAGCATACCACATTAATATTGTCTATGAAGAGGCTCTTGTAGAGGGTAAAACCCTCCCCGATATGATAAAAATATCCAACAATCTATATGAAGATTTGAGAAAAATATTAAATGGCTATTCTTTAACTTATGAGATAGTTGGTGCAAAAACGATTGTTATTACTCCTCAGCAGCGAATGCATAAGGGGAAAATTAAAGGAAAAATAACAAACAAGCACGGGAGAGGAATTCCCAACGCTCAGATTATTATTAAAGGAACAGTTTTAGGCGCTTCAGCCAATCTTAATGGAGAGTATGCGATCAAAAATGTCCCGCCGGGAACTTACATATTACAGACAAAAGTTATTGGATACCGCCTACAGACTGCTAATGTCCGTGTCAGAGCCAATGAAATTATTAATCAGAATTTTTCATTAACACAGGATGTGATTCAGATGGACGAGTTAGTCATAACGGCGACTCGCAATCCTTTAACCAGAAGAGAATCAAGCGTTGCTATTACGACTAAATCTCTGGAGCAGATTGATGAAATTGCACCTCGCAGTACCGCAGATCTATTGCGGGTAATTCCCGGTTTTTATGTTGAGAGTTCCGGAGGAGAAGTTGGCGGAAATCTATTTGCCAGAGGTTTGCCTGCCGATGGTTCTTACTATTATGTAGCACTTATGGAAGATGGTATGCCTGTTTTTGATGCGCCGGCGCTTTCGTTTGTCAACGCCGATATTTTTGTACGTGTTGATGAAAATATTGAGAGGATGGAAGCCGTGAGGGGAGGAAATTCGGCGCTATTTGGAAGTAATGCTCCTGGTGGCGTTATTAATTTTATTTCAAAAGCCGGCGGTAATCGGCTTGCTGTTTCTTCGAAAGTAACCATGGGGACAAGTGGTTTGGCGCGTTATGATTTTAATCTCAACGGTCCATTAGGCAACAATTGGCGATTTAGTTTTGGGGGATTTTATCGCTACGATAGTGGAGTTCGTAATCCCGGATTCCCGTCTTCAAAAGGTGGGCAGTTGAAAGGGAATGTTACTCGTCTGTTTAAAAATGGCTATGTTAAATTTTATGGAAAATATTTAAGAGACAGCAATACTTTCTATCTTCAATTGCCCTTTAAAGCAGGCAGTAAATTATCGTTTGTTGACGGTTTCCCGAGCAATGGTACCATGACCACTATAGAAGGAAATTCAATAAAAGTCCCTACTCCGGCGAATGATTATTTTACCATACCATTAGCAGATGGGCAAAAACAGATTGGTGGTTCTTTAATGGCAGACTTTTATATTAACCTTCCTGATGACTGGAGTTTTCAAAATACCACTCGATATATGAATTTTGACCACAACTGGAATGCTCTGGTGCCGTTTAATCTGGTCGATGCCAGAGATTGGGTGCAGGGTTACATTGCTAATACACCGAATGCAGTTGATTATGAAATCGTTTATACGAATCATTTTAATGCTGACGGTAGTAAAGCCACCTTTAATACGGCCAATGGTCTCCTCTGCGAAGGCGGGTTATGGTGCGTATCTAAGCCGATGACCGATATCTCTAACCAATTATTGCTTAAAAAGGCTATCTTTCTTGGTAGTGTCGAACACAAGCTCGGTTTCGGAACTTATCAAGGATATTATACTGCTGTTGATTTTTGGTATTGGCAAAATATATTGACCGATGTCAGGAACGCCCCTCGATTTGTTGATGTCAGAATTAAAGACGCTAACAATAATGTCATTCGAGAAGTAACGGAAAATGGTTTTCGACAATATGGTTCCATGTACATGAACGCCAAGGGCTTTGTAACGGTTACGTCTGCCTTTTTTGGTGATAACATTAAAGTCAATAATAAACTTCGGCTGGATATTGGCGGTCGTTTGGAGCGGAATCGCATCCATCAAGACACGGAAAACAGACAAAAATATAACTTAGGCGGCGCTACTGATGCAGATGATGCTGTTCTTTGGGGTGATGGCACATTTCGACATTCTGACGTAAAGTACAACGATTGGGCAGCTTCGTTAGGATTGAATTATTCAGTCAGTTATAATCTTTCAATCTATGCCCGGGGGAGTCGAGGCTATAGAATGCCGACGTTAGATGTATTTCGTGGCGCTGACGGCTCTTTTAAGCCCGAGGCTGAGCAATTAATTCAGGGAGAAACTGGTATCAAACTCGGAACAGCTACATTTGGCGTTAATGCCACCGGTTATTTTCTGCAACTTAAAAATTTCCCCAGCCAGGATGCTCGAATTATTGACGGACAACCTGTTTGGGTAAGCGATTATGTTGGTAAATCTCAAACGGTCGGTATGGAAATTGAGGCAATCGCAGTGCCTATTAGGGGTTTAACAATGAATTTAATTCTTACCCTGCAAAATCACCAGTACAAGAAATTTTTTGCTGGCGGGGAAAACTTCAGGGGAAACTGGGTACAACGTATTCCAAAATCCATCGGGGAGGTCATGATTTCCTATTCTTTTAAGAAATTTAACTTCAGAGCAAATTATCACTATACAGGAAAAAGATATGCGAATAATGCCAATACGATTATTTTGCCTAGTTTCGGCGTGGCTAATTTTTCCGCCACTTATTTTATTAAGTTGAATAAAAATCAGAAATTGACTCTCGCCATTAATTTACTCAATGCATTTAATAGCAATGGATTAACTGAAGGAAATCCTCGCCTGGACAACTCAGGCAATTTTGCAGGTACTTATTATCTGGCACGACCAATTTTGCCAAGGCGATTACAGGCATCATTGAAATATAATTTTTAAATTAAATAAATTTTTGTTATAAACCATTACATTTCCCTTTTTTTATTCTCTATAATTATAAAAAAGTAGTAAATGTCAATAGGAGATTATTTTAAATTTTGATAAAAATTTATAGTCCTGATAATTCGTAAAGATTTGCCCCGAGCTATCCGGTTAAAGAGGAAAAATGCGTTCAGATTCAGATAAATAGTATAAAAATCAGAGAAATATTTTCCAAAGAAAGAAAAATATGACTAAATCATCAGCTCCGAATGTCGAACAGTGGTTGGCAGATGAATCTTTTCAGCGATGGATTACAAATACAGCAACCGCTGAAGAAAATAAGCGGTGGTCGGATTGGCTTCAATCTGATTTTCGTCACCAAGAGATTTATCGGGAAGCGATTAAATTGTGGAAATTGGCTCAATTTAAACCAGCTTCTGTGCCTGATATTGACTCAGAATGGGAAAATTTGCAAGATCGATTGAATTTGAATCTCCCAAAAACTGCTTCTGTTGTGAATTTATCGACTAATAAGCAAAATTCTGACAGGAATTTATCTTTGCCCAAATTATGGTTTCGCATCGGAGCAGTTGCTGCTGCAATTATTTTAGTGGCTTTAGTTTCTTTCTATTTACTCGAAATGAAACATCCAAGCAGACAAGCATTTCAGATCGCTTCCACCGATTATGGTCAACGAGTACGAATTGCATTGCCTGAGGGCACAACAGTCATATTAAATGCGAACTCGACACTTCAATATCCCACTACCTGGACTAAAAAGACAATACGGAGCTTTAGGCTTAAAGGGGAGGCATATTTTATTGTTGCCTCACTTCCCAAAGGTAAACAGCATAATTTTATTGTGGAAACCAAAGACGGAAAAGTCGAGGTAGTCGGAACGCGGTTTGCCGTATGTGAGCGCGGACGAGGAACGCGAGTCGCAGTGGAAGAAGGGTGTGTTAAAGTTAGCGTCCCAGGAGATACAACCAAACAGTTTAACTCGCAGACAACAAATATTTTGCTGACCTCTGGTCATTTATTGAAATTTAAGAGAGGGGATCGTTCTTTAACACCAAAATATGAAAATGTAGATATATATACTTCTTGGTGGACTGATCAATTAGTATTCGATAAAACACCTTTTGAAAATATTATCACTCGGTTGCAAGATACCTATGGCATTCAAATAAAGATAACAGATAAACACTTACTCAAGCGAACTTTATCCGGTTCAATTGAAAATACTAATTTGCAAACGATAATTACGGCATTAGCAAGAGCATTGCAAGTACCTGTACAGCGTAAAGGAAACGTAATTATATTTGGCAAGAGTTAGTATTTTTTCCAAATTAAATTTATAAACAATTAGGAATTCGTGTGATAGCATCAAAACAATCTAATAATTCAGAAGCTCGAATCCTCTGGGAGAAAATGAGAGGAGGAGATGGGCAGGCGCTGGCTGATTTATTTAGAAATTATTACGCTTTCCTTTATGATTATGGAATGAAACTTTGCTCTCGAGCAGAATTAGTCAAAGATAGTATTCAAGAAGTATTTGCTTATCTATGGAAAAAACATACTACTATTTCCAGAGTTGATTCTGTCTCTGCTTATTTGTTGGCTTCACTTCGAAGACAACTATTAAAATCTATAGAACGACAGAACTTAAGGCAAGAAGTTTATCATGAATTTTGCCAAAATCTCCCGACACAAGCCTTTTCCGCGGAAGAGCTGCTAATTATGAACGAAGAAATGGACTCAGCAAATAAAATATTACAACAAGCGCTTAATAAAATCCCCACACGAATGCGTGAAGCTCTTTATTTAAAAACTAATCAAAAATTATCCTATAAAGAAATCGCTGCTATTATGAAAATAAACTCCCAGGTCGCACGTAATTATGTCTCGGAAGCTTTCCGCCGTCTCAGAACAACTCTGAATGAAGTAAATACCAGTTTTTAATGGAATTAAAAAAGAGCGGACTCCTACCAATTAAAAAAAAATCCAAGACAAACCATTACATTTCTCAATTTATTGTCTCTATATATTAAAAAAGTGTAGCATATTAACAAAGATTTTCTTTTTGAAAGAACAAGGGACATAAATTGACTGTTTTTAAATGTTAGGGTTTGCAAAACTTTAAGCTAATTAACAAAAACATTTTTTGGGCCCACAAGCAGAGAGTTTTGTAAGACCCTGAAAACTATAATTAACATGTGGAGGGAGTCATGAAACCTAATTTCTATGCTACAAAATTATTTACTGCTCTGATTGTCGTGATGAGCATTCTTTTGATCGCTTTGCCTGTTCTATCTCAAACAACAGGCAAAGTCACTGGAGTTGTTACTGATGAAAATGGTAACGGCCTACCAGGCGCTAATATCGCGATTAAGGGAACCTCTCTCGGCGCGGCTACAGGTCTGGACGGAAAATATAGCATCAATAAAGTCCCGGCAGGTAAGTACATGCTAGTCGTAACCTTCATCGGATATCGTACAGCGGAAAAGCAAGTAGTAGTTACTGCAAATGCTACGGTTAGTGTCGATTTTGTGCTTACAGAAGATGTGCTGCAAATGGACGCTGTGGTTGTCACTGGTACGCCAGGCGGCGTTGGAATTCGCAAGCGAGATGCGAGTTTCGCTATTAGCACTGTTGATGCGACTGAAATCAGACAGTTTTCACCGAGTAGCACCGCCAATCTTTTGGAGCTAATTCCTGGTGTTTGGTCAGAAAGTTCCGGTGGAATTGCCGGTGCCAATATTTTTGTTCGCGGTTTGCCATCATCCGGGGACGCACCGTTTGTAACAATGTCTATCAACGGCGGACCAATTTACGGTGTGGAGACACTCTCTTTCTTGGAGCAGAGCACTCTTTTCCGAATTGATGAAACAGTCGAGTTAACAGAAGCATCACGGGGAGGCCCCAGTGCTGTATTTTCCAATGCAGAGCCGGGTATGACCGTAAACTTCAATCTGAGAAAAGGCGGTGAAACAACCAAAGGCCGTCTGAAGTACGGAACGTCCGACTATAACCTGCAACGGCTCGATGGTTTTCTAAGTGGTAAATTGACAAAGGGCTTGTATTATATGGTAGGCGGTTACGTACGGACATCTCCCGGCGTCAGAAGCACGCAATTTAATGCTGAAAACGGAAAACAGTTCACCATGCAGTTGACTAAAGTCTTTAAACGTGGTGTAATCAATGCCTTCTCTCGTCTCACAGACGATTACGGACAATGGGTTTTGCCGATGGCGCTAAAGACTGGCAACGATCTCGGTACATTCTCACAACTCGGAAACGCGACACGTTTTCGCCAATTACAAATTAATGCACAGGGTGACAGCGCATATTTTGATTTTGGCAAAGGTCGCGGATGGAAAGGTAGTGTCAGCGGAATAAACGCGACTTTCGAACTGGGCGCCGGCTGGAAAGTACATGACATTCTTGCCTATACGTCTGGTGATGCGAATACTTTTGGTTTTGTACCAAACGGGAATCCAATTAAGGTATCTGCTCTTGGCCGCGAGACAGTAAAAACACGAAGCGGACAGGTGCTCAGCGGTTCGGATTACGTTCAGAACTATGGTCACTGGGTAGTAATGAAAAATCTCGAATCGATTAACAATGATCTCAGTTTAAACAAACTCTGGAATGGCCATAATATTACTTTTGGTTTGTATCAAGCTCGATGGTCATCAGAAGATTTCTGGACACTGGGAAATCATGTGCCGGTTCATAATGTAGCAAATGGTGATTTATTGGAAGCGGATATCACCAGTCAGGACGTTGCGGATGCTGGAGGCGGAGGCCCCTGGAATTACGGACTTCAATATGCCGGCGATGCTCGTGTATCAGCGATATATGCTGCTGATTCCTGGCAAATCAGGCCGGCTCTGCGATTTGACCTTGGCGTTCGCTACGAACTTTTTGATCTCCAATACACGCTTGATCACGGAGCATACCCCGATGGGATCATAGACAAGGCGGAAACGCTTAGCGGCAAGGATCACGCAATTACCGCGGCAATCAACTACGACTTTACCAGAGAACTTGGCCTCTTTGGACGTTTCTCTGATAGCTATCAATTCCCACAATTTGACATGATCCGGGAAGGAAAATACAGCCTTGACAAAGACGGTAATGTCGAAGCCAACGGATTTGCACAGTACGAAATGGGCGTAAAATATAGTTCGAGACTTTTCAGTTTGTTCGCTACTGGCTTCTTCAATAATGTTGATGTATTCGATGGCGATGTCGGAGCTGTGAGAGAATCTGCCTTACTCAATACCCAGACTAAGGGAGTAGAACTCGATGGCGTCCTTTCTTTGAACAACTTCAGAGTGCGGGCTGTCGGAACGTTTCAGAAAGGGGAGATTAAGGATTCTGACGTTGCCCCGGAAGTAGTTGGTAATTCAATCTGGCGTCAACCTGACGTACAACTCAGAGTTTCCCCGAGCTACAATTTTTCTTTTGGAAGTTCTAACGTGCTTATTTACGGCGCTGCTCGGATGGTTGGAAAACGCTGGGATTCCAGGGACAATGTTTTCCAGTTAGATGGCTATACAAAAATCGATGTAGGCGCCATTGTATCAGTACAGGGTGGCTTGTCGTTTGCCATTCATGTGGATAATTTGACCGATTCCGAAGGCCTGACAGAAGGTGATCCGCGAGATCCCTTGGCTGCCAATGGTCGTCCAATTTTTGGCCGGTCAATCAAATTTTCAGTTACGCACGATTTCTAATCGCAATCAAATGCAGGCATAAGTGTCCTCTTTGCCGGTTTGCACGTTCGGAGGGTAAGAAAGAATTAAATGTAATTTTTGCGGTGATTAAAATTTATTGAGAATGGAGATTCTTTGACGTTAAGGATTGCAAATATTCTTTCTTACCCTTTATTGGGCTATCATTTCATTTCGATTGTGATCAAAAGATTTATTTTTAACTCATAATGAGATGAAAATGTCAGCTCTTTCTTTTGTTGCTAATAATGTTTTCAATTGGTGTGCGATTGAATAAGCGGGGTCGCTAACAGTCCCCGTTTTTATTATATTTTGCACAAATTAATAAGGAGCCGGAATAAAAATGATCGATCTCCTGATTGTGCTTGCCTTTGTTACGTACAGTATCGCTTCTGGTTTTCGGGCAAAATCCAATGCATCAAAAAATCTCAATGAATATTTTTTAGCAGGAAAAACGGTTAAAGGATGGAAGGCTGGCTTCAGCATGGCAGCAACTCAGTACGCAGCGGACACCCCGTTGTTAGTCACTGGTTTGATTGCTACTGGCGGAATTTTTATGCTCTGGCGATTGTGGATTTATGGGCTGGCTTTTTTAATGATCGGCTTTGTGCTGGGACGAGCCTGGCGAAATGCTGGTGTGTTAACAGATGCGGAACTCACAGAAATCCGCTATAGCGGCAAAGCCGTTACAAGTTTGCGGGGATTAAAAGCAATATATTACGGAACGGTAATCAACTGTACTGTGATGGCAATGGTTCTCGTCGCTGCGAATCGTATCTCTGAAACCTTCCTTTTATGGCATGAATGGATACCAAAAAATATTTATGGTCACATTTATAATTTCGTCCAGTCAATTCATATTTCTTTCGCATCAGGCGCCACAAATATTCCCATAGATATTGCTTCAACGAATAATTTGATCAGCATTTTGCTCATTGTTGGATTTACGACACTGTATTCGACGACAGGAGGTTTACGCACGGTCATTAATACCGATGTTGTTCAATTTGTTATTGCAATGACAGCTACTTTAGTTTATGCAATTTACGCTGTTGTTCATGTCGGCGGCCTTAGTACGATGACAAAAAAATTGGTCAGTCTCTATGGCGTCGATCGTACCGGAGAGATGCTATCTTTTGGCCCCCACAGTAAGGAACTCCTGATGCCGTTTTTAGTGATTATCGGCTTACAGTGGTTTTTTCAAATGAATAGTGACGGCACCGGCTATTTGGCACAGAGAACAATGGCTTGTCGCAGCGATCGCGATGCCAGAATGGCAGGATTTGTTTTTACGGTAGCACAAGTTTTAGTGAGAAGTTTGTTTTGGCTGCCGATTTGTGTCGCTTTGCTACTCATTTATCCTTACAATCCTGCAACTGCCAGCGGCGAAACTTTCACGGCCAGCAGAGAAATACTTTTCGCGACCGGAATTAAAGATTTAATGCCAGCGGGTGTTCGGGGATTAATGCTTACCGGATTGTTTGCTGCTCTGGCTTCGACGATTAGCACCCATCTGAATTGGGGCGCTTCTTATTGGAGTAATGATATTTATTATCGCATCATAAATCAGATATGGCTAAAACGTACTCCTCGGTCAAAAGAGTTGGTTGTCGTCGCAAGATTCACAAATATTTTAATTCTGCTAATAGCATTAGCCATTATGGTGAATTTGGACTCTATTCAAACGGCCTGGTATATTAGTTTATTATTTGGCGCCGGTATGGGCGCAGTGCTTGTACTCAGGTGGCTTTGGGAAAGAATCAACATCTTTTCTGAATTAGCAGCTATTGCTGCGTCATTAATTTTTGCTCCGATCATATTGTTTACTGTGAAAGAGGAATACATGCGATTGTTGCTTATGTCCGTTATTTCCACAGTAGTTGTGCTTATCGTAACCTGGCTCACTCCCGAAACAGATGAGGATATTTTAAAGAAATTTTATGAACGAGTTAAACCACCTGGTTTTTGGAAAAAGACGGCACTCAAAGTTGGCGCTGATCCCAAACAGTCAGTCCGTGAATTTCGTGAAGGCATCTATTTGGTTTTGACCACAGGAGCAACTATTTTTCTTTTGCTTATTGGAATCGGAAAATTACTTTTGCCGTCGCCAAAAGAATCTTCATTTATTCCCTGGTCGATTTTGCTGGTCGGTTTGGCAAGTATCGGCCTTTGGTGGAAGAAAATATTCGGAAAAAACGCATAGTATAGCAGGATAGATACACGTTGAATGATACTGATGGAAATAGTATGTTCAGGGATGAAATTAAGAATAAAATTTTAAAGGAGCGAATATGGCGATGATATTAGACAATACCAGTGAGCATCAATACAAAA
Source organism: Calditrichota bacterium (assembly GCA_013152715.1). NCBI lineage: Bacteria > Pseudomonadati > Calditrichota > Calditrichota bacterium. Next base: position 13,440 of record JAADFU010000117.1, on the reverse strand, counting down.
ATATTGACATTTCACAATATAAGGATTTCATAAACGTTGGTGAATTACGTGAATTAGCGGCTAAATTGAAAAACAGAAAAATATTGCATATCAACGCCACTGCAAAAGGGGGAGGAGTAGCTGCAATTTTACAACGAATGATTCCGTTGTTAAATTCGCTTGGTTTTATCAATCACTGGTTTGTCCCTGATATTTCAGATGTAAATTTTTTTACTGTCACTAAAAAACACCATAACATGTTTCAAGGATTAAAAGTAAAACTTACTGATGGCGAAAAAAAATTGTATTGGAATGTCCAAAAGCAGGTGGCTGAAAAAATTAATAGTTGGGATGATTATGATATCATTTTTCTGCACGACACGCAGTACCTGGGATTGGTCGAATTTCTGCCTAAACGAGAGGGGCAGAAATACATCTACCGCTGTCACATTGATACAACTACTGCTGTTGATGACATTAAGGATTTCTTTTTGCCCGTAATCGAAAAGTGTGATGCTGCAGTTTATCATATTAAAGATTTTATTTTGAGCGAAAAAATAGAAAATTTTGTTATGCCACCTTCAACAGATCCACTCGAACCTAAAAATCAGATCGAATTAATTACAGAAGAAGATAAAATTAGTGCTATTAAAAGATTTAATCTGGATTTTAATCGCCCAATATTGACGCAAGTCGGACGGTTTGATCCGGCAAAGGGTTTTGACAGGGTGCATCGCATTTATAAAAATGTAAAAAAAGAAATGCCTGATGTGCAACTCTTATTAACAGGAGCGGGTGCCGCTGATGATCCGGAATTTAATGTTTTTATTAAAGGAATCAAAGAATTAGTTACCAACGACAAAGACGCCGTCGCGGAAGAAATTCCTTTTAATGTTCGACTTTTAAATGCAATCCAGCAAGCGTCAACTATAATATACGCAATGTCCACTAAAGAAGGTTTTGGGCTTGTTGCGTCGGAGGCCGCCATTAAAAAAAAGCCGATTATTGTTTCCGACGTTGGCGGACTGCCGCAGCAGGTAATACACGGCAAAACCGGTTATATTGTCAAAGATGAATTAGAAGCAGCGCAGTACACTCTTACGCTATTAAAAGATAAAAAATTAAGAGATGATTTTGGAAATGAAGCACGAAAATATGTTTTATCTAAATTTATTACACCCATCGACGCCAAAAATCAAATTAATTTGTTCATCAGTACCTTGAATTTGCAGTAATTATTTTTTCCCTCATCAATGAAGTCTAACACGGAAAATTTTCCGCTTGATTTTTTCTCTAAAGCAGAACAAGTAATATGCTCTGGTTCGTTTGAAAAGCGATTTCTGCTCCCTGGAGAATTTCTTCAATGCAATTGATCAGTCGTTTCCTTTTGCTGACCACTCGTATTTCTTACTCCCGAAGCTATTTCCCTTGATAGCCGCGCGAACTAAATGTGTCATAGCGGATAAGTTCATAACATATTAGGCAAATGAGTCATTCAAGGGTCATATTGTTGAAAATCTTCGCCAAAACCGTGAAATCAAGTCGATTTTGCCCAAGCGCTAGGCAGTTGCCGATTCCATGTTGTCAATTCGAGTAAAGAAAAGGCATTTTTCCCGAGTTTTCAATTTAATATTTCAAGATGAACTTTTTCGGTTCATCTCCGGATTTTGAAAGTCAACGCGGATGAATTTATTGGCAGCCGTTTTTTTATTTTGTCAAATAAGAAAAACTGTTGCAAGTTTGGAAAAAATTTTTATATTTGAGTCGAAACAAGTTGAGCATCGGAAATTTATTAGCAGGGGAATTTCGGGAATGAGCGAAGAAAAGCATTTTCAGAAAATTGCAGCGGAATTGAATTTGAAAGTCTGGCAGGTGCACAAAACTGTGGAACTGCTCGATAGCGAAAACACGGTGCCGTTCATCTCACGATACCGCAAAGAAGCAACCGGGAATTTGGACGAAGAACAGATTCGGGATATTGAAGAGCGGATTCGTTCATTACGCGTTCTCGATGCGCGTAAAGAGACAGTGCTCAATTCCATTGAGAAACAGGGGAAGTTGACGCCTGAGCTGAAAGAAAAAATTCTGGCGGCGGAAAAATTGCAGGAAGTGGAAGACCTGTATTTGCCGTACAAGCCTAAGCGGCGCACGCGGGCCACAATTGCCAAAGAGAAAGGCCTGACGCCACTTGCCGAGAAAATGCTGGCGCTGGCGACCGACATCGAGGATCTTAGCTCGTTCGTGGGTTCCTTTGTTGACGAGGAAAAAGGTGTCAATTCCGAGGAAGAAGCGCTGGCCGGCGGGAGGGACATTTGCGCCGAGGCAATTTCTGACAATGCTGATGTGAGAAAGGTGATTCGAGAAATTTTCCAAAAATCAGGTGCTCTGCATTCTGAGGCAAAAGTACTTGAAGAATACGGGAACTATGAAGTTTACGCTGATTTTTCGCACTCTGTGAAGACCATTCAGCCACATCAGGTGTTGGCGATTAATCGCGGTGAGAGAGAAGGATTTTTGAAAGTGGAAGTTGAGGTGCCGGAGAGTGAATGCGTTGCGGAAATTGAGAAAATGTACCTCACCAATGAAGATTCTCCGTTTTACGAGCATTTGAAAATGGCAATTACCGACTCTTATAATCGACTCATCTCACCTTCGATTGAAAGGGAAATCCGGAGCAATTTGACGGAAAAAGCTGATGAACATGCCATAGAAATTTTTGCTAAAAATTTGCGCAATCTGCTGCTGCAGCCGCCTATCCGTGGCGTGACGATTATCGGCGTTGATCCGGGATTTCGTACGGGCTGTAAAGCCGCAGTGATCGATGCGACCGGGAAATTCTTGGAAGGCGTGACTATTTATCCGCATCCGCCACAGAATCGTTGGGACGAGGCAAGAGATAGCCTGCTGAAATTGGTTGAGAAATACAATGCCCAGATAATCAGCATCGGCAACGGCACCGCCTCGCGCGAGACAGAGACTTTAGCCCTTGCCGTAATTGAGCGTTTTGACGGCGATTTGTCGTACATTATTGTGAGTGAAGCCGGTGCTTCGGTGTATTCCGCGTCGAAACTGGCGCGCGAGGAATTTCCCGAGCTGGATGTTTCCATGCGCGGCGCCATTTCCATCGCGCGGCGACTGCTGGATCCGTTGTCCGAATTGGTAAAAATTGATCCCAAATCCATCGGCGTGGGTCTGTACCAGCACGACGTGAATCAGGCGCGTCTCAGCCAGGCGCTGGATCAGGTTGTGGAATCTGCGGTGAATTTCGTGGGCGTGAATCTGAATACCGCTTCCAAGGCATTGCTGCAATACGTAGCTGGAATTAACAGCCGACTGGCGGACAATATTGTATTGTGAAAAAACGTGATGCGCAGGGGAAGTTTGAAAGCCGTGATCAATTGAAAGACGTAAGGGGCATGGGAGAAAATTCATTCACTCAGTGCGCCGGATTTCTTCGCATTCCTGACGCGGAAAATTTTTTCGACATGACCGCCGTCCACCCTGAATCGTACGAAGCCGCGCAAGGATTGTTGACGGAACTGGAATTGGACAGCGCAACTGTTCGCGGCAGCGGCGAGCTCATCGAAAAACGCATGCGGGAGAAGAAAATGACGGTGCAGCAAATGGCAGAATCGTGCGGCGTCGGAGCTCTTACTATGGAAGATATTATCGACAGTCTGGCGAAACCGAACCGGGATCCGCGCGACGAACTTCCCAAACCGATTTTCCGCCGCGATGTGCTCAAAATGGAAGATTTGAAGGAAGGCATGATTTTGACAGGCACGGTGCGCAACGTGGTGGATTTTGGCGCTTTTGTGGATATTGGCATTAAAAACGACGGCCTGGTTCACAAAAGCAAACTCGCCAAAAAATACGTGAAAAATCCCATTGATGTCGTCAGTGTCGGGCAAAATGTGAAAGTGAAAGTTATTTCCGTCGATCCGGAAAGGGGAAGAATTTCGCTGAGCATGGTGATTGACGAGTAGCTTCTTTTAGTGAAAAAAACTGTAGAATTGGGTTTGAATGCCAGGTATTTTATTGATGCCTGGTATTATTTCAAAAAAAATAAAAAATTTGAATGTCCCCCCAAAAATATCAAATTTAATCGGCGCTATCAATTTAAAAATCAAGTAATTAACTCTGTAAAACGAAATGAAAATATTCAACCCGCCAAGGCGGGTTGTCATGTTCGTGAATTAAACTCTCTACAAATGTGGAATCCCTTCGGGATTCGTGGCATGAATTTTCGTTGTGTTAGAGAACACCGCAGGTGTTCGACCTTTGTAGAAGAAGAAAAGAAATAAAAGAATCATCAATCCCGAAGGGATTGAACATTTTAATTTAGAAATTTCCCAAGTTTTGGGGACAGTCAGTTAAAAAAATAAAAAAAGACTTGACATCGCTAATTTTTTTTAGTATATTCTACTACAAACGTAGTAATAAAACTTAACGTGTCGGAGACTAAAAATGAAGAAAAAAACAATCACAGAATTTGAGTGGCTTATCATGCGGTTGCTGTGGGAAAAAGGCGTGCTTTCAGTGAAAGAGGTCTGGCAGACTCTATTTCCCGGCGGCGAACGCGCTTACACGACAATTCAGACGATCATGGATCGCATGGTGAAAAAGCGATTGTTGCAAAAAAAGAAAATCGGTTTGGTGAATTTTTACAGACCGCGCATTGATGAAAGCACGTTGAAACAGGAGGCGACGCAGAAATTTGTGAATATTACCTTCAATGGCTCCTTTGGCAGCATGGCGGCGTTTTTGCTTAGTCAGGGAGATTTCAGCCACAAAGAACTTGAGGAAATTAAAAAATTGATTGATCAAAAAGAGGGTGAGATCAATGAATCAGGTAGTCTCTCTCGTTGAAAATTTTTCCGATGAATGGTTCAGATTTATCGTCAGTTCCTCGGTGCAATTGGCGATTTTTCTGAGCGTCATTGGAATTGTTACTTTTATTTTCCGAAAAAAGTCGGCGATATTTTTATATTTTCTCTGGCTCGTAGGCCTATTTCGCGTGATTTTGCCGCCTGATTTCAACTTTTTTTTCAGGTATGCAGTTGTCAGTCCGAATTTCATTCCCACAATTCAGATTCAGGAAATCGTTTTGATGCCGACGAGCGCGCCGGGGGAGCAATTGAGCATGCAAGGTTACCTTTTTCTTTTCTGGCTCACAGGAGTAATTATTTTTACAGTCTATTGGCTCTTCAATTACGTGCGGTTTCGACGCGTGATCCGGCACGATGTAACTACTTTTTCTCTTCCGGAAGATGTGAAAAAAATAATTAAAAATCACCGCGTGCAAGTTTTGACAGGTCCCTTTATCGCCACGCCATTTGTGAGAGGTATTTTTCATTCTAAAATTTATTTGCCGGAAAATGCAAGCCACTGGCCTGAACAGGAATTGAAGGCAATCTTGTATCATGAACTGGCACACATCCATTGCAAAGATTTATTTCTGATTATTTTTCAAAATGCAGTGCAAATGATTTACTTTTTTCATCCCCTGGTGTGGCTGGCGAACATGCAGATTTTTCGCTATCGAGAGAAGGCGCGCGACGATCTGGCGATTGAGAAAATGGGCGGAAACGCGCTGGCGTACGGCAAGTATTTGCTCACTTCCATGGACAATGCCATGGAATGGCAGCCGATGTATTCGACGAGCCATTATTTTTTGCAGTCAAAATCTTTTCTGTACCAGAGATTTGAATACATTTTAAAGCGAAAGGAGAAAATCATGAACCGTCTGACTCATTTGCAAAAAGGGGTGCTGGTCGGATGTTTGATTGTGGGGTTGGCGCTGACTGCTTTTCAGTCAGACATTCGGTCGCAGACTGAAAACAGCCGGCAGCAAAAGGAAAATGTTCAAGTTCAGAATCCGGAAAATTTCCAGGAAGTGAAGCAGGAAATTATTAATGGTCGCAAAGTTGTTTTTGCGGCATTTGACAAAGCGCCGGAGCCTGAAGGCGGGTTTGGGGTTATTCAGGAAAATCTCGTTTATCCCGAAGCTGCCAGAAAAGCGGGCAAAGAAGGAAAGGTGCTTGTTTACACGCAGATTGGCGCAGACGGCAAAATTATCGATGCTTTTGTCGGACATTCAACCGTCCGCGATGAAAGTTGTGATGCTGCTGCTCTGCAAGCGGTAAAAAGCATGGTCTGGAATCCGGCACTGAAAGAAGGGAAGCCCATCGCTGTTTGGATTATTGTGCCGGTAAACTTTAAAATCTACAAGCCGGACGAGCAAAAGCCGGCTCGAACTGAAAAAGGTCAAATTTCGTCGCCGCTTCCTCCAAAAGAATTGCCTCCTCCGCCGCCTCCTGCTCCCAAACCTCCACAGACCGTAGAGGAAGGTGTGGTATTTGTTCCCTACGACGAAGCGCCGAGGCCGATTGGTGGGTTTGCGGCAATTCAGAAGAATTTGCAATACCCAGAAATAGCCAGAAAAGCATGTATCGAAGGTACTGTTGTCATTTATGCTAAAATTAGCAAGGATGGCGCTGTTGAAGAGACAAAAATTGTAAAGTCGCTCGGCAAAAATAATGGTCTCGATGAAGCGGCTGTGGCAGCGGTCAAAAAAACAAAATGGAAACCGGCGAAACAAAAAGACAAAAGTGTCGGAGTCTGGGTTTCTGTACCCGTCAAATTCAAGCTTGCAAATGAAAAAAAAGGAACCACCTCTGATATGAAAGAAGTGGAACAGAAATTACAAAAGATTGAACAGGATTTAGCGCAAAAAGAGAAATTGCTGCAAGCCCAGGAAGATAAGAAGACAGCTAAAGAATTAAAGAAAATTAAAGAAGATTTACAAACAATTCAAGAAAAGTTGAAAGAGAAAAATAAAGAACTGCAAAAGCTGAATGAAAAAATGGAAAAGGTGACAGAGGAAAAATCTATAACCGTTTCCAGTAAACCAAGCGGAGAAACGCCCTCTGTCCTGAGATCTGACGAAGAAATAATTTTTGTGCCTTATGATAAACCGCCTGCTCCTGAAGGAGGCTTTAAAGCAATTCAGAGGAATCTAATTTATCCTGAATTAGCGCGAAAAAACAAAATCGAAGGCACTGTGATTTTGTATGTGCAAATTACAGAAAAAGGAGAGGTTGGTAAAGTGCACGTCCAAAAGCCGCTCGATGCCAATTGCAATCAAGCAGCAATCGATGCCGTAAAAAGGGTGAAATGGAAACCGGCAAAACAAAAAGGAAAACCAGTCGCTGTCTGGGTATCGGTGCCGATTATATTCAAGTTGAAATAGAAGCCGAGTAGAAAAAGGGAAAAGTACAGGGCAGAAATTGTATGAAGAGAGTTATTCATTACGGAATAGTATTCTGCATTTTTGCGATGATGGCGCCTGATCTGGCGGCGCAGACCAACTCTCTGGAACCGTTTTTCAAATATTTTTTCAATAATCAGTATGACAGCGCGCGTGCGGAAATTAAGCGGCAGATTGCGGCTGACTCTTCCGCGGCGTCGCTTTATTTTTATCAGGGAAAAACTTGCCTGGCGATGCACGATTACGACGCGGCGCTCCATGCCTTCCGTCAGGCCGTGCGCAAAGGCTATCCCGCCGCAAAAGCTTTTCGTTACATCGGGCAAATTTTTGAAGAACAGGGAAGGCTGGCAGATGCCATCGACGCCTATCGTGCGGCGCAAAATTTGAGTCCGAAACTTCCGTCCTTGTCGCTCAAAATGGCTTCACTTTATTTCAAAAGAAAAAATTATCGCGCTACGATTGCTCTGGGACGGCAGATTCTCAAACAGGATACCACGCAAATGCAGGCCTTCTATTTAATCGGCAGGTCGCATTTGCAGCGTGCAGAAAACGACAGCGCGCTTGCCATCGCTATACGCGCAGTGTCACTGGATAGCAATTCTGTGCCAAATTTGTTGAATTTAGGTGTTGCGCTATTTAGAAAAGAAAAGTTTGATTCATCAACAACAGTTCTGCAGCGAATTTTGGAAATTAGCCCTCGTTCCGATGAAGCGAAATTTTATCTGGCGAAAAATTTAGCGGAACAAGATGATTTGGTGGCAGCGGTCAGACATCTCGAAGATTGTGTGCGTCTTGGGGGAGTTTACCGGCTGAAAGCGATGAAATTGCTGGCGCAATATTTTTATGAAATGAAGCAATTGGATGAGTCTATGAAATGGGCGCGCAAATATTTGGGGGAAAAGCCCGAAGAAGGGGTAATTCACTACTATCTGGCGCGGGCGCTTTCTGACAGAGGCGAATCTGACGAAGCGGAAAAGGAATTTGACAAAGCCAGGCGTTTCGCGGGAGAGGATTTCGTCAAGATGATTTATTTCTATCGGGGACTGAACTTTTACCAGAACGGCAGCGATGGCAAAGCCATCCCCTGGTACAAAAAAGCGATCGCCATCGATCCCAAATTCAGTTACGCCTATTACAATCTGGCGCTGGTTTATGACCGCTATTACGAAGACAAAAATCCGGCGATTCGATATTATGAAAAATTTATTGAACTGGCGAAAAAGGACGAAACTGTGCCGCCGATGATAATTGCGGCGGCGAAAGAGAGAGTGGGGCAATTACGGGAGAAGCGGTTTTTTAGGAAATAATTGTTTGGGCATAAAATAAACGAAGATAGAAGTTGATATTTTTTCCTAAAATTGTAAACTTATGCTCGATGATATTTTTCTTGACATTCGTTAATTTTTATAGTATAATATAAGCGTCAGTGTTTAGTATGTTGGGGATTTTATTAAGAAAACAGTAGAAAAATGAATATTGACGAACACATAAAATATTGGCTTGAAAGCGCGGAGCATGACTTAGACGTTTCAGATAGTCTTTTCAAATCGGAAAAATATGATTGGTCTCTTTTTGTCGGACATCTTGTGCTTGAAAAAGCATTAAAAGCAATTTTTGTAAAAACTCATAACAATAGGATGCCTCCTAAAATTCATAATTTGTTGAAGCTGGCGAGGCTATCTGATTTAGACCTTTATGATAGACAGGAACTGTTGTTTGCGGAAATAAATGAATTTAATATTGCAACAAGGTATCCTGACTATAAATCTAATTTTTATAAAAAGTGCACACGTTCCTTTGCCGAAAAATATTTGAAGTTAATAAAGGAGCAATACAAGTGGCTCAAATCCCAACTAATATAAAAAGTATAATACAAAAATTGCTATTGGCATTGCAAGAGAATAATATTCCTGTAAAACGAGCAATTTTATTTGGAAGTTACGCTCGAGGAAATTTTAGTGAATGGAGCGATATCGATTTGGTTATTGTATCAGACGTTTTTGTGGGTGAGCGCTTTGATGACAAGAAAAAACTAATACCGATTACTTTAAAGATAAGTTATGATTTAGATGTTTTGCCTTTCAATACAAAAGATTTTACTGAAGAGGATCCATTCGTCAAAGAAATTTTAGAGACCGGGGTGCGGATTGTTTAATAGAAATTATTAAGAGCGAAAAAATAGCACACGGATTATACTGATTTACGCGGATTTTCATCCGCAGAAACTTGTCAAATCTGCGTGCATCCGTGAGCCATAATGAAAAAGGGATCGCAATCACGATCCCTTTTTCATTAGGTGCTTTCTATTACGGTCTCACTTTTCTCCACTGTCCCTGGAAAAATCCGTGCTGATCGTCGTCTTGTTTGATAACCCATTTGCCTTTCAGGGTGCCGATGGTAGTCAGAGATTTGTTTACCCAGCGGCCTGCCATCCAGCCCTTAGTCTGTGAATTTTCCGCGTAACCCCAGCGTCCGCTCAAAAGACCGCCAAATCTGCCGTTCAAATCGATGTATTTCCCGTGGAAAACATTAGCGCCGAAGCTGTTTGTTCCCCAGATGCCGCGGAGATAACCCACACGCGTACCCAGTCTGTTAATCCAGCGGCCTACAAAAATACCGCCGCGCTCGCTTTTACGCACCCAGCGTCCGTCGAAAAATCCGCCGCCCAGCGGGATGACTTTTTTGGAATGAGAGACAATGGCGACCTGATTGCCGGGAGTGCCAACATCTTCCAGAATGGCCAGGGAATCAAGTTCGCTGAAAGAAAATGTGCGATTGTACAGCGGCATGGAAATTGTCAGTTCGCCGGGAGTGTCTGTAGTGTCCGTGTCCAGAATAATCAGGGTAATGCCGTCGAAATGGACTTTTGTCTGAGAAACCCATTCCAGCACTTTCACGTCTGAACGCGGCAGAACGAGATGATCGTTTTGCTCAAAGCGAATGACTCTCGTAACGCCCAAAATGCCTTTGTTAACGGTAGCGCTGCCGCTCCAATCAACAATTTCTGTAGCGGTGGAATCAAACTCGTGCAAGCCCCAGGTGATGCGAATGAAATAGGCGTTTACCGAATCCAGTTTTGCGGCGAATGCCGGATCGGTTGCCACCGGATCATCGGCGGCGACGTCATCGCCAAAGTCTTCGATGATTTCCGCGTCGCCAAACCCGGGCGCCTCGTCTCCAGTGGAATAACCGCCGTAAGGCTGATCCAATGGGTTTACTTCCTCATCCTGCGGCGCTGTCGGTGAATCTTTGGAACAGCCGCCCAAAAATAGCAGCGACAAGATCGCCAGAGACATCAGTGTGAGTAATGCGATTCGTTTCATGGTGGTTCTCCTTAATTTTGTTAAAGGTTTTCTGGTTTGTGCCTTATCAAATTCGCTCGGGGAAAATGCAACTATGGAGCCAGAAATTGGCATGTTTCTTAAATTGATTAATAACAAGAGAATAAGCACAGTTGTTTTGGGTTGAATAAAATTTTTGATGTACCTGATTAAACAATCAGCGGGTTAAAATGTACGAAGGGGTACATTTCGGAAGATATGAGATGGAGTTTTCGAAGAAAATTTTTGCAATAATATTTTTGAATGCCAAATCAGTGTTTATCCGTGAAAATCCGTGGCAAAAATATTATCCCTTTTTTATCCACGACAAATATTTCGTCTCTTTCTCCTGGGAGACCAAATCCAAAAACAGTTCTTCCAGACCGGAATATTTTTCGTTGCTCATTCTGCTTTTAATTCGATTTCTGATTTGTTCTGTGGGACTCTGGAGAATTAATTCACCGTTGTGAATGATGGCGATTTCCTTGCACAGTTTTTCAACCAGATCCAAATTGTGGGAGGTCAAAAAAATCGTTGTCCCGTTTTGCACCATTAATTTCAAATTATCCTGAATGATTTTTGAAGAAATTGGGTCTAATCCTTCAAAAGGCTCATCTAAAAAAATTAGTTCCGGATCGTGAATGATGGCGCACATCAGGGCTAATTTTTTCTTCATTCCTTTGGAATATTCACGGACAAATTTATTGCGTTGATTTTGCAGGTCAAAAACGTCAAAAAGCTCATTCGTCCTGGATTTAATCGCTTGCCTGTCCAGTCCATAAACTCGAGCCGTGAAATAGAGCTGTTCCTCTGCTTTTAACTGTTCAAATAATGAGAGGTCTTCGGGAACAACGCCGACGCTCTTTTTTATTTCAATGTTATTTTCTTCAAAATCCAGACCGAATATTTTTATTTTTCCCGAACTCGGAGGCGTGATTCCGGTCAGCATGTTGACCGTTGTCGTCTTTCCGGCGCCGTTCGGTCCCACAAAACCGAAAAAGGTGGCTTTATTTATTTTTAAATTGAGATTGTTCACAGCTTTCTTCAGATTGTAATTTTTGGTCAGACCGAGCGTTTCGATGATTTCCATAAAATTTATCCTGAAATTTTTTTGATGAAATATTCCTGATTTTCAGCTAATTTTTCAGAAAACTTTGGCAGCGAAATGAAATAAAAACTAATCGCCAGAAGAAACAAAAAAGCGTAACTTGTCAGCAGCAAAATGGTCGATTTGTGAAATAAAATAAAAAAGCCTATCGCCGGAGCCAGAATTGCTATGAGCCAACCGAAAGAAAGCCCAATATTTGTATTACTTCGTCCAAATATGGAATTAAATTTTAGATCTGGGGGATTTTGGATGACGATTTTGTTGATAACGACGAGATAGCTGAATATTACGTAGCCGCTTATGAGAATTGTGGATAATAGGGAAACAGGAGCAATTGCCGGATGCCAAAAAACAAATGCTCCGACCGCTAATATAATCTGAAATGAAAATACGAATAGAAAAACAGAAATGTTTTTTGAAAAAAGTATGTCTTTGAATGAAATGGGAGCAAAAAAGTAGCTTGCCATTGCTTTTTCATCGTAAGAAAAAACATACGTGCTATCTAACAACAAAATGAGCGCAGGATAAATGAGCCAAATCAAAAGCATAAGGTTGTTGGATCCATGCCGAAGAATCGTGCTGCTACTCAAATAATAAACCATCAGCAAAACGCCAATGATGCAGAATACAATCATTCTCGGGCTGCGCAGCAGATAAGTGAATTCTTTTGCAATGAAAATAGCTTTTTCTTTGAATAAGGGAGATAACAAATTATCCGTCAGCATCAGGCGCCGGCTTCTGGCAGCCTTTTTTTCGCTTTCTACCGAAGTTTCAGAAAGTGATTTTATAAAAAAGAAATATCCGGCAGCAAAAAAAACGATAAGATAGCTAATGAGCAAAATGAAAGACTCCAGGACTGAAACAAGGCCATCATGAAAATTCAAATGCAAAAATCCCTCTGCAACAGCGCCGAAAGGTGAAAAAATCAAATGAGAATTGTAAAAAAATTCGGATAACTGCTGGCTGCTTTGGCTCAAATTTTTGTTAATTAATACCATTGGCAGCGCTACGATGAAAAAAAGAAGAAAGAATAACAATACCGAGAAGATATTTTTCAATCGGCTGTTTTGGCTGAAGTTAAATAAGAAATTCAAAAAGTAAATCAAAAATCGACCCAGTACACCCATGAGGAGAATAAATAAAAAAATGAATGCCGCATTACCCAAGAGTGCCCAAAAGCTAAACGCAGAATTGATTCCAATGACCAGGGCGGAAAGGAAAATGAGAAGTATCAGGCTCCAGATATCAGCAAAAGAGGCTGACAATTCAGAAAAATAAAACGAAAAAGGAGAAATGGGAAGATAAGATATTTTTCTGAATGTAAATTGGCCGCTTAAATTTGTGCCAACAATGACAATGTAAAAAATAGCTGTCATACCCCAAAAGAGCAGAATTGCGAATAAAATACCAGTGACGATATTTTTATTCCCTGAAGTGAGTAGAAAAAAGATTGTTCCGATAATGCCTTCTTTTATAAGAACAAAGGTGAGCAGAGACAGAAATGAAAGCACGGCAATGAGTTGGGGAAGCCAGACTCTTAGTCTGGATTTGGTAAATAAAAGTCGTTTGAATAATTGATAGCGAAGATAGATAATTGTGGAGAAAGCGTTCGTCGTCATAATTTCTCATGAGTAAATGAATTGATTTTAAAATAAGGAAAAAGTTTGAAATGGATATAGAAATTTCAGCGCGGCAAGCTGCAAAGTCAAACACTGAATTTCACTAAAAAAAATTTTCAACTGGTCATTCTTTTTAGTTTTGCC
>JAADFU010000116.1 GCA_013152715.1 Calditrichota bacterium | reverse complement strand
TAATTTCAGGTATACAATTTTTACTTTTCAAAATATAGTGACCTCAACGGTAATAATCAAGCATATTTTTTGAGGTGAAACGAATATCTTCCACACTAATGAGATAGCAAGGTCGAATGTTAATTTTACAAATAAGATATTTGAATAACGCATCATGTTTGTTTTGGAAATTCTGATTAAATTTACGACTAAAATCAAAAAGCAACTTTTCTCTGCATCACGATTTTATCGCTTGACAAGGTCATTTTATTTTACTATAATAAACTGACACGATTGTTCACCTACAAAACGACAAACAAAAAAATCAATCCTAAATTTATTTATCTCTCTAGAAATCACATTATGAAAGCAAACTCTTAAACTTTCGTAAATAGAAGGGGCCTAATTCTTTGTAATAAACATACGTGCCAGCGTGCCAGGCAGGCAATTGGCAATCGAATTAACTGGGATTTTCATTCAAATCTGAACGATAATTTAAGCATAAAAGCGGAGAACATGGCATGAAACGAAGAGATTTTTTCAAGCTATTCGGCTTCACAACCAGTGCAATAACAATTCTACCCTGGGAACTCATTGAATCAAGCTTATATGCAGATCCCGATTTCAATGAAGCAAAGGCTTTAAAGCAAATAGAAAAGCTAAGAGGAGAACCGCCAGCTCGGGCACAAGTAAAAGTTGAGCGCGGTGGACCTCGACTGTTCCTGAATGACGAAGAAATTTATCCTCTGTTTGCCATGTGCACTCACATGTATCCCACAATAGCCAATTTTAAAAAAGCGGGCATCAACATTTACCAGCCCATTTTAGGAATGCGTTCGGGATGGCTCGGACCGGACAAATATGATTGGACAAAAATTGATGCTTTTTTGGGCAGATTACTCGAACTCAACCCTGACGCCTATTTTCTTCCTCGAATACATTTCTCTACGCCTGACTGGTGGAAAGAGGCCCATCCGTCGGAATTAATCAAATATGGCCTGCCAATTCCGGAAGAAAATTATGATATTATCAAAAAGAAAAACCTGACTCCTTCGGAAGGCGGATTTTATTTTTTCTCCGGCGGAGAGCTCTGGGAGGCTTCTTTTGCATCTGAAATCTGGCGACAGGACACTGCGACTATGTTACGGGCATTTTTACAACATATTCAAGAATCGCCTTTAAACAGTCGAATAATAGGATATCACCCCACGACAGGGAGAACATCAGAATGGAATTACTTCGGTGCGGATTATCTTCCGGACTACAGCGCTCCGATGCAACGCGCATGCGGCAAAATTCCTGACACTAAAGCTCGAATGGAAACTACTTTCGGTTTATTGCGAGATCCTGAAAAAGAAGCAGAAGTGATAACTTTTTATCGCAAATTTCATCAAGCGATAGCGGATACTGTGCTTTACATGACGCGCGTCATTAAACAACAAACAAAAGGCAGGGTGCTTTGCGGCGTTTTTTACGGTTATTTGCTTGAGCAGGTGAGAATTCAGGAGGGTGGCTACCTGGCGATGCAAAAAATATTGGAAAGCCCTGACATCGATTATATCGCCGGCCCTTATACCTACCAGCCAGGAAATGTGAAGGATAGCAAAGGCGTAAAAATCAATATGGCTGACGGCGCCGGTAACCTACTCGGCAATGCGCGAGGTGTGGGAGGCGACGGCGGATTCAGGATGATGACCGAATCTTTGAGAAGATACGGAAAACTTTATTTCAACGAAATGGATCCCAGCACTTATCAGGACGCGAGTCCGTACAAAGTTGTCGGAGGCCATGGTGGACCTGGCAGCGACACTGTTGAAGGGTCAAAACTCATTTTGCAGCGAGATTTAGGACAGGTGTTCGCTACCGGTGTTGGCGGATGGCTATATGATTTTGGCCCCCTGAATCGCGCGAAAAATGGATGGTATTCAGGCAAGCCGATAATTGACGAAATCAAACGTCTTGTTGAATTGGGGAACCGCCGAAAAAAACTGGACATCACTCCGGTTTCTCAAATTGCGGCTATCTATGACGAGAAAAGTTTTTGCGCCACTCAGCACTGGAGTGCAGAAAAACCGTGGAAGAATTTTGGCATTCGTTTCTCGGACTTTTTCAATCACTGGTTTTTGAACACGCAAGCCAGATCATTTCACCGCATTGGCGCGCCAATGGATTTCATATATCACTTTGATTTGCAACCCTCTGATGTTGATAAATATCGCCTGATGTTTATGGTGAATCTGTTTAATTTGACATCCGATGAAGTGAGTCGATTAAAAGCGTTCTTGAAAAATAGCGGCATGACTATTGTCTGGTATTACGCCCCGGGTTTTATTGCTCCGAACAAACTGGATTTAAAACAAATGGAAGAACTAACAGGATTTCGGTTCAAGATTCTCGAGGAGCCAGGTCCAATGATGATCCGTAGTGCAATTGAAGAAAAAAACCAATCGATCAAGATGCTTTTCGGAGTAAAGGCGGACCGCTCGCCGCGCTTTGCTGTTGTTGACAGCGAAAGTCAAAGCCTGGGCACCTGGCAAGATAACAACGAAGTGGCTTTTGCCATAAAAGCGCACGAAGGATACAAATCCGTGTACGTGGGAACCGCGCCATTGCCTGCACAAATTTTACGCTGGTTGGCGCAACAGGCAGAAGTTCCTCTTTGGAGCAGCAAACCGGATATCATCCGCGCGACGCGCGACACTGCGATGATCGTGGCAACAGAAAAGGGAGAACGCAAGTTCACACTGCCAAAACCCATGGTATCAATCGAGGGAGGTAAAGCAGCCCGCGAACATGCTCTGAATATGAATTTTGGAGAGGTCAAAATCTTTACAATTGGAACTTAATTGCCATGGTTGAGGAGATCGTCAAGCGGAATGTTCTTTTCAGCGGGAGAAGAAAATCAATCTTCCGCCGAATATTTTACTGCACCAACAAAAAACCTCGGAGAATTCCGAGGTCAGATTTTCGCTCCGGCGGTAGGACTCGAACCTACGACCTAGTGGTTAACAGCCACCCGCTCTGCCAATTGAGCTACGCCGGAGTGTGTAATGCTCATTTTTCACACTATCGTCTTCTAAAAATACGAAGCCCAATATACAAATATTTTCTTAATTTGTCAAGTTTTTTTTGCTGCAAATCGCTCTTTGCCATCAAATTTTTTCGGACTTGCTCACAAGAAATTCCTCCCATACGCATTTTTCAACAACCTTAATCCGTGCGACATCTTTTCAATATTTACAGTCCCTTCCTTTCAAAATATTCGTCAAGGTCAGGCGCGATGTACGAAATCAAGAAAATGCTATCTCCTTCCTGAAATTTGTAATCTTTGGAAAACTTATCGCGCGACGAACTTTTGGGATTGATGACGACTTTTCGCTCGTAGATTTTGTTGCCGAAGCCGTTGACAATGGACTGATCCTCCACTTTTTTTTCCACCGTTGTGGCAAAGCCGATCAGAATCACGTCTTTTTCATCAATCTTGATTATCTCCGATTCGATCTCGCGGTAAGTTTGACCGACAAAAAATTTGGGAATTGGTTCCTGGTAAATCTCATTGGTGTCCACAGACTGCGTCAGCAAATCCATGTAAACCTGCGACAAACCCGGAGTCAGCGCTGATTGCGCTAATAATTTTTCCGCCAATTGCTCCAAACAAACAATCTCGTTGACGTGAGAATATTGAAAAAACATCTCGTTATTTGAACGCATCAATTCCACAATCACGTGCACATTTGGATTAATAGCGTCAATCGCCAACACGATCAAAATGGATTTTGAATCTGCCCGTTCAGGATCATTTTCGTCAGCTAACACAATCACCGTTTTCGCTGTCGCGATGTCCGCTCTTTTCAGCATTTCCTTGTCCGCCGGATTTCCGGCAATCATCAGCAATCCCCGGTAGGCAGGGTCCGTGGTTTTGGGAATTTTTTCCGGATTGTTGCTAATCACGATAATCGGGCTTTTTTGCCGCACGCTCGCATCGTGCAACTGCCGAACGATCACATCCGCTTTTTCCGTCCAATTGCAAATAATGATATGATCCCGGATGCCAAAATCGCCTTCATTGAACGTACTCCTTCCTTCCATAATCATCTCCCTTTTATTATTTTTTGTAATGCTTCTTCAAAATTTATTGGCGCATCTGCAAGATAAATCAACCGATCCTGTTCCTTCAGAACAGTGTCTTTGAAGAAAAAGAGCCGGCCTTCACGAAAAGTGTATTCGTTGGCAGGATCGTCATCTTTCCTTCGACTCAGCGGATTGATCTGAATGAAATAATTTGTATTGCGCAAGCGCAGATCAAATTGTTTTTTCTGTTCATCACTGAAAAACTTGGCGAAACCGAGCAAAGTGATGTCCGCGCAGCAAAATTCGTGACAGAGCATAGCGGTAATTTCCAGATAATTTTTTCCGACAAAATTTTTCTGCAGCGGCAAGGGAGTAAAATAGATTTGCACTGTGGATTCTTCGCCTTCATTACCGCCGAGCAACTGAGAAAAAACGCGCGCCATTCCCGGACGCAGCGCTGCCTGGGCAATCATCTTCATGCCAAAATCGGAAATGTTAATCATGTCGTTGATGTGCGTGCGCTGGAAATGTTCGGCGTCGCGATTGTGCGTCACTTCGACAACGGTGTGAATTCTTTCGTCGATCACTTCCACCGCCATAGCGGTATTAATGGCGCACTGGCTCGAAAAATAGGGATCATCGCGTCGCCGTTCCAAAATGATCACCCGCGTCTCTTCTTTGCCAATAGCATTCAGCAAAGTTGCCCGCAGCGAAGGTTCGCCTTTTACGTACCAGACGTCTTCAAAAACTTCTTCGTCTTCTTTTTTTATCTGGTCAGCGTCACGACCGACAACAACAATTTCCCGATTTTTTGAAAGCGCGCTTTTTCTCAAATTGAAAATAATATTGGGTAATTTCGGACTGATGCCGCAAATGACGATTGGACGCCTGAATTGAAATCCCTCAGGTTTTTCGGAAACAAATTCGCCTCGCTGAAGCACATGCACGAAAATAGAAATGATCTGTCCGGTAAAAAGTCCCACCACGACAATGCCCATGACCAGCATGAGCACGGAGATAATCTGGCTGGTGAGATGTAGCGGAATGGTGTCAGGAATATCGAAACCGCTGACCAATTCAATGATCACAACCCAAAAATATTTCAGATAATCGTGAATCGATTGGTGCAGGTCCCTGGCAAAAATGTATTGCGCTAAAATTGTTAAAATTGAACCGATGAGCCAGACGGAAAACAGGAAAAGAAATAACTTGCGCACCCTTGCCAACTGTTTTTTCATGCGATACTTCTGAACCGCGCCCGCCCAGGACTTGCGAAGCGAGTAAGTATTAAACATTAATCAAGCCTTTTATTAAGATAAATTGTGATAAAAATGCAATAAGATTTTTGAGTTAATGTTTTTCTTTGGAAAATAAATAATATTTTTTAAAATCAAATTTTCTTCATTGAAAATGTTAAGCTCAAGATACAAATTTTGCTTCACTTTGTCAAGCAATTTATAGCGTTTTGCGGAAATAACTAGCGACCTCTTTCGGAGAAACGAAATTTTATTTTCCTTGACATTTTCCAAACAAATTTTATATTTAATGAAAAGAATTCGCAAACATTCAAATACATTTTTTCGTTCCCCGTGTGTTCCGCCCAAAAAAGTGGAATACGCTTGTGATGTCAGTAGAATCAGATTTTTTTTAATTCTTGCAAATATTGGTCGTCAATTTATTTTCTATTCTAATCTGTTCGTCAACATACCTGAATTTCAAACATAACGCGGAAAGGATAAATCAAAAATGAGCCTGATCAAGCAACCATCTTCGAGAACTTGTTTTTTGTGCGGAAAGCAAAACGACCTTGGTCTGAAAATGGAATGGTACAATGATACCGAAAGTAAACAAGTCGTCGGTCAAGTTTCGATCCCGGAACATTTCAACGGCTATCCGGGAATCGCACACGGCGGCATTGTTGCGGCGATTTTGGATGAGACTTCGGGCCGCGCCGTGCTGCTCGACGGCGATTTTGACAATCTTTTTGTCACGCTAAAATTAGAAATCACTTACAAACATCCCACACCGACGAACACCCCTCTGACGGCGCGGGGCTGGCTGGTGCGCTACGGCAAAAGGAGCGCTAAAGTCGCCGGCACGCTGAGTTTGCCCGACGGCACTGTAACTGCCGAGTGCAACGCCATTGTGGTTCGTCCGCCAAAAGAAATTTCCGAAAGTTGGGAACCGGAAAGACCCTACTGGCGGGTTTACGAAAAAGGCGAAAAATAGAAAGGGTAAGGAATGAAATTTTATTTGTATCTGATCGTTGCGATCGCCGGCGCGTGCGTTCTCGCCCTGGAAATTTTGGGCACACGAATTTTGGGGCCTTTTTACGGCGTGAGCATTTATCTCTGGTCCGCATTGATTTCTGTCACATTGGCTGCCTTGAGCGCTGGCTATGCTGTCGGGGGAAATTTAGCAGACCGAAGAAATAAACAGTCAGATTTGTCTTTCATTCTACTCGGTTCTGGTGTGTGGACAATGCTCATTCCTTTGCTCAAACATCCGATTTTGTCAATCACTGAGCCGCTCGGATTGAGATTCGCCGTTCTCGTCGCTGCTATCGTGCTCTTTTTTCCGCCGCTGTTTTTGTTGGGGATGATTTCTCCGTTAGCTATCAAATTAAAAACAAAAGGGCTGGAAAATGTCGGCAGATCAGCGGGAAATTTGTACGCGGTTTCAACGCTGGCAAGTGTCGTCGCAGCCTTGGCGACCGGATTTTTCCTCGTTCCCTATTTCGGCGTGGTGCAAATGACCGAGCTGCTCGGCGCGATTCTCATCATCACCGGCGTAATTAGTTTGTTCAAATTCAAAAAAATGCAAGGCTTGATCGCCGCGATTTTTTTCGCAATTTTAATCGTGTTGGCAAATAAGTTCATTACAGAACCGCAGCCAAATCCAAGCACAGGTCTTCTTTTCGTTAAAGAAAGTCCCTACGGCAAAATTGAAGTTCGGCAGGAGGAAAACTGGCGCTACTTGCTCATCGACGGGGGGATTCACACCATCGAAGACGTTGAAACAGACGAAACCATGATGAGTTACGCCATTGCGCTGGACATTTTGAAACTGGCATTTCCGGCACCTGGGAAACTGCTTTTGATTGGTCTCGGCGGCGGTTCTGTGGCGAAAAGTTTTTATCTGGATAATTGGCAAGTCGACGCCGTGGAAATCGATCCCGTCGTGATTCAGGCAGCGAAAAAGTTTTTCCGAATGAACGATGAAATCGCGCATATTTTTACGGCGGACGGGAGAAGATTTTTAACAAGAAATAAAGAGCATTACGACTTGATTATCCTCGACGCCTTTGGCAGCAGCTCCATTCCTTTTCATTTGATCACACTGGAATCATTTCAAAAAATGGCAGCGCATCTCGACGCGAATGGAATCCTCGCAATAAACGTGGAATCCATCGGCTGGAACAGTCCGCTGGTTAAATCTGTCTCACGGACATTAAAACGCGTATTTGACGAAGTGATGGTTTTTCCTCTCGACGAACCGCCCAACGTACTGGGCAATTTAATTATTTTAGCGGCAAATCGAAAAATCGACATCGATGAAGAATTTCTGGGGAATCCGGTCGATTATGCAGACCTCGACCCGGTGGAACACTGGCGCGTCGTGGAAAAAAATCACGCCTGGGACAACCGATTTTTCCCGGACACAACTGACGCGCTGATTCTCACGGACAACAAAAATCCGGTGGACGTCTGGTCGGAAAGAACGAATCTCGCCTATCGCCGGGAGATTGAAGGTTATTTTTCATCGCAATAAAGCAACTCCTCACATCGGCTTAATTTCGCCGGTCTCCTCAATTTCCACTGGGAAACCGTCTAATTGCTCCGGCAATTTTTCCATGAGCGCATCTGTTTTCTGCTCGATCATGATGCAAATGACGAATTCATCCGCATCATTCTGCCCGATGTAAACGCCGCTAACACCTGGAATTTGGACAAGCGCTGCGGAATGTTTGTTGAGCGCTCGGCTGATTTTCTCCATTTCGTTCATACAAGACCTGCATTGACTTCTTAATCAGAGAATCTTTTTGGGTTAAAAAAATAGGCGTCTGCCGCAAATGAAAAACAGACGCCTTTAAATGAATTCAAAAACTAAAAATTAATTCCCAACCATTGTCGCATTCAGAAAAGCGAGCACTTCATCGATGGGATTAGCGATTGCCGTTCTGGAACTACCTGCAAACAACAAACCAACAGCGCGTGGATTCGTCGCTACGTCCTCTACCATTAAAGAGCCGGAATCACCTGAGTCGAGAAATCTACTACCATTATTTTTAATGACAATCTGGCCGGTGAAAGTTTTCGTAAAAGCAGTACTTCCGGCGCACTCATCTTCATAAGTAACCTGAATTGTAGCGTTCAACCCGGAAATAGAGCTGCGTGTCAAACCCGTGGTCCTGCCGCTTTTCTTCACAGCCTGCTTGAGATAAGCAGCCACCGTTTGCGAAGAGAGAGTTCCAATTTCCAAAATTGCTCCGGATTCATCCACCATTCCGGAAATAATTTCAGCAATGGCGCAATCCACATTATTTCCTGGCAAGGATGATTTTTTCACTAAAGTTGCCACATCTTGTGCATTCGAAGCATTGCAACCGACGTCGATCAATCCGGGCTGAATGACCGGATCCCCGGTTTGTGCCACGCGGTTATTTCCGCCGGAGACAATATCCGATTCAAAAACATGGTAATTGCTCAAAATATATTTTTTCGAGCCAATTTGCACCAGCGAGCCAAGAGTTCCGCCGCAGCAGTAGCCATTTGCCAAATCGTAACGCCAGCCGCCCGATGTGCCCAATTGAATAGGAGGTGTTTGTTTCGCTTTGTGATCGACTCCGCCGCCCGGTTTTGGCGGTTTGCCTTTCATCGGATGAATTTCACCGACAACTTCCACGACCACCGGCAGCCCTTCCAATGTCGCCGGAATTCCCAGTGATTTTTTCAATGCAATCGTTTTGGTGTAAACCATCACTGCCGGTTTTCCATCTTCGGTCAAACCAACCGCGGTACCCACCACATCCGGTTTCGCCAGCAAATCCGCTGTATGGCGTTCCTGAACTGCCATCACTGTTTGAATCATCGGATTGGCCTTATTCAGAACTACAGCCTGATTCTGATCCGGTGCAGTGGGCATTTTTGTACCTTTTTGGCATCCCATCCAGACGGAGAGTATTAACAGCAAGGAAAGGGACAAAACCAAAAACTTTGTTACATTGGGCAATCTTCTCATTACCTGCCCTCCCTGATTAAAATAAAACTTTAGTGAATTAGAAGTACTTATAATAAAAAATTAATTTTGACAATGTCAAGTATTTTTTAATAAAATTTCTTTTGGAATTTACGCGGCAATTATTCATTTGAAATTTTCTTCTTGATTAATTGAATAATATTTTTATCTTTAATGATTCTTCACAACGAACAATCAAAATTAATCGGAGAGTTGCACATGGCTTTTACTCCCATCGATTTTGCTATTCTTTTTGTGTACATGATCGCCGTGACTGCGCTGGGCTCGTGGCTGGGAAGACACCAAAAAAACACGCGGGACTATTTTTTGGGCGACCGGAATTTACCCTGGGGAGCGGTCTGTTTTTCCGTCGTTGCCACGGAAACGAGCACACTGACATTTATCAGCATCCCCGGCTTGGCGTACCTGACGAATCTTAACTTTTTGCAATTGGCAATTGGCTATATTTTAGGAAGAATTGTCATCAGTTTCGTGCTGCTACCGGCCTACTATCGCGGCGAACTTTCCACGGCCTACGAATTTTTGGGTCAGCGATACGGCCTGGACATGAGAAAATTTTCTTCTGTCATTTTTCAAATCACGCGCCTTTTGGCGGACGGCGTGAGATTGTTTGCCACGGCGATCCCGCTTTCCATCATTACCGGCTGGAATTTTCCTGTGTCCATCGCCGTCATCGGAGTTTTTACAATTTTCTACACCTACTTCGGCGGTATCCGTGCCGTAGTCTGGATTGACGTGCTGCAAATGGGCATTTATCTGGGCGGATCGATCATCGCCGGTGTTTATTTGTTGCACCTGCTACCTCACGGCTGGAGCGACGTTGTCGCCGCTGCCAGACCGGAAAATAAATTTCAATTCATCTATTTTGGTTTTGAAAAAGGCTGGAAAGAATTTTTTACGATAAATTACACGCTAATCACCAGCATTATCGGCGGCGCATTTTTGTCAATGGCATCGCACGGAACGGATCAACTCATCGTCCAGCGGCTGCTGACCTGCAACAATCTCAAAAGCAGCCAAAAAGCGCTCATCACCAGCGGCGTGATTGTCTTTTTCCAATTTGCGCTTTTTCTGGTCATCGGACTGATGATGTACGCTTTTTACCACGGGCAGCCAATCGGCCCGGGCAGCCATTTTCTCTCCCGTTCGGATCAGCTTTTTCCCAAATTTATCGTGGAAGTTCTGCCACCTGGTCTCTCTGGCGTCATCATCGCCGGCGTTTTTGCCGCCGCCATGTCTACGCTGAGCGGTTCGCTTAATTCACTGGCTTCTTCGTCCATGCTTGATTTGTACAAATCGCGCTTTGGCAAAAACAACTCGCCCAAACGGGATTTGCTCATTTCGCGAATTTTCACCGCGGTCTGGGGTGTCATCTTCATCGGCGGTGCGCTATTTTTCACCGACATGAACAATCCGGTCGTGGAATTGGGTCTGGGAATCGCTTCGTTCACTTACGGCGGTCTGCTGGGCGTCTTTTTTCTGGGAATTTTTTCTCCGAAAACAAAAGAAGTAACTGCCCTCATTGCGCAATGGACATCGATTTATTTCATGACCTGGGTCATCGGCGTCACCGGAACCGTACAGCACGTCATTATTGGCCTGAATGTTTTAGCCTTTCTCTGGATTTTCATGAAAACGGAGAGTCGCCGCTATCAGGTAGCGTTGCTAATATTAATCGTCAGCATTACCGTGCTGCTCCGCTCCGTGGAACCCATTCACTTTGCCTGGCCCTGGTACGTTTTTATTGGCAGTTTTGTGACGTTAGTTGTCGGTTTAATTTTGACTCATTTTGTACAAAGCAAAAGCGAGAAAATTTTAAATTGAGGCAAAAATAGAACGAGAATTCACATCGACTTAGGGGATCGACAGCGGCAATCAGTTGATCACTGAAAACTGATCAGCCAACGAAATTGCCAGTTTTTCTCCCTGCTGTCACCGTTCCCCAAATTGGGTTGGCTCAACCAAAGAGGAAATTCCACGCGCAAATGCCTTTCCTTGCCCAAAATTTGTTTTGAAAACACTACGCCAATTCCGGCGTCAAATAATTTTCTGATTAAACCTTTGTCCCAAACCTTGCCGCCACCCAAAAATATGTATCCATCCACCTTGGGAGCAAAAGATCGCCATTTTGCTGGCAACTGGCGGCAGCAAAATTCGCGATTAATTCGAATGCTTGCCGATAAGATTTTATCGCCCGATAAAACGCGATTATTCTCATCGAGCAGCAAATTATAGCCGCGCAAATTAGCACCGCCGGGCAGATAGTAATGAAAATAAGTACTCAAGAAATTTGGCGCGCGCAGGTAAAAATAATTGAGTTTTTGAATCGGACTAGCACCGGCAACGCCGAAACGATCCTGAAGCGGCATACTCTCCGAACTGGAAATCCCCAAAAATGAGCCTAAATCAATACTACTTTTTCCGGGCAGGCGGATATTTGTTACTTGCAAATTCAGCGAAGATTTGAGATAATCAAAATCACTATCAAAAGCGCGATCGGAAAAACTGGCTTTTATTTCGGCTGAAAAATAGGGAATTTTTTTCCAATGAGAATATTTCGCTTGCAAGAAAATTTGATTCAAATTTCCCGGCTCCCAGCTCAATGCAGAAATATTTTTCCCTCCGATGCGAACTTTATCATAATTATAGGCGGAATTCGTCAATTTGTAATGTTGAAACCCAACACGGCAGGTGAAAATCGGCCGGCCTGCCATAAAATGGTAGCGATTGAACTGAATGTTCGCCGAGACCGCTCTCTTGCCGTCAATTTGCTGCCATTGCACATGTCGCCAGACATTTCGCCCGAATCGTTCCCAGGGCATGGAATAGGAAAATTGGTAATCGAAATTTTGCTTTTTTGTATTGTACCAGATGCGGCTGCGAGTAATGTAATAGCGATTCAAATAGCTTCCCAAAAATTGGACGCCAGGCTTAAATCCGTCAATGTCATTGTACCAGGCTTGGGGAAAATAAAATATGGCGTAAGCGTCTCGAGGCATGTAATACATGCTGGGAAATTCGGGATAGAAAAACCATTCGCATTTCACATTGCCGTTGTTCAATCGATTTTGATCCAGAATAATATCGCGCGGATCAAGGCGCACTTCTTTCACTCTATTTTTCGTCGTGAAAAGCAAAGGATCATTTTTGCTGCCGTCAAAAATCCTTCTCACAATCGTATCCCGCCCTGCCGTGATCAATTCCACTTCTGTCGGTAAAATCGTGTTGCCTAAATTGCGAATGTCGAGTTTTGTTTGCCAGCGGCCATTGCCTGTTTTCTGCGAACGAAAACTGCGCAATGCAAAATCAACTTTGGGAACATCGTGTACCCATTTCTGGAAAAATTCGTCCCAATCTCCGGGGCTGACCGCTTCGCAGCTCTGTTTCAATGCCTCCATTCCCACGTGTTTAAATTTGTAGTGCTGATAATAGTATTGCAACATGCGGAAAAAATTCTCTCTGCCTAGCGCGAAATCCAGAATCGCAAAAAATTGGGACGATTTCATGTAGGCATGATAATTGTAAATATAATAATCGCCGGTCAAATAGGACGGGCTGTTCAAAGGACGATCAAAGCCGCTGTACAAATAATAATAAAGCGAATTTAGCCTGACTTTATTGTACGTGCTGAATTTAGCAAATTTCTTTTTTGAGAACGGATAAGGCAGTCTCGGCACAACGGCATAATCGCCGGCATATTTTTCCTTCTGGAATAAATAAGCGAGATAAGTGGCAAGTCCCTCATCCATCCAGGCATTGGTCTGTTCGTTGTTAGCGACGGCAGCGTAAAAATACATGTGGCAAATTTCGTGGAACACAATAAAAAAGTCATAATAGCCAAGCACTGTGACCATGGGATATTCCATGCCGCCATCGGTCAACCCTTGCGCAAGAGTGAGAGTGGGGTAGGGAAATTCTCCGATATTGCGATTTAGCCATTCCAGCGTGTGATTAGCGGCAAGCAGTGCATTCTTGTGCCACGTTTTCCGCTCGGATTTGTTGTACAACACGTGTACGGGAATTGACTGAATCGTGTCGGTTTCGTAAACATAATTTGGGCTGGCGGTCCAGACAAAGTCGTGAACCTGATCCGCAAAAAAAGTGACCTCACGCCTGTTTGCATCATCTTTGGGGTCTGCTTGCTTTTCGGCGCCCTGCTTTTGGCTGCTGTCAACGGCGACCGAAAGCCACCCCGGATCGCCGGCAACGACCTCGCCAGTTGCGGCAATGATGAAATTTTCCGGCGCCGAAATCGTCACTTTGTAACTGCCAAACTCCCCGTAAAATTCACCCAAAAAATGATTAGCGTCAGCATCCCAGCCATGTCTGTCGTACACGCACACTTTGGGATACCACTGGCTGATTTCAAACAAATCGCCGGAGTAGCCGCCTTTGTCATACTGCATGTTAAATTTTCTGATTTTCATGTTAAATCTGAACGAAACAGAAAGCCGTTCTCCGGGAAGAAGAGGCTCCTTCAAATGAAGGCAAACAATGGTGGAATCTTCATTGTAGGAAATCTTTTTCAAATTTTCCTGCAACGGGCTGCCTTGTTTCTTTGCGGAAATAGCTTTCAGGCGCAGCCAACCGATTTCTTTCGGGGAGTGAATAAGCGTCATCGAAGCATCTTTTGCTTCGCGTTCCATCACAGAACCATGTCGGAAAGAATTGGGAAAAAGGTGAAAACAAATTTGCCGCAGAGTATCCGGCGAGTTATTCTCATAACTGATATGCGCCACACTATTCAGACAATGATTGTCAGGGTCAAAATTAACCCTCATGCGGTATGTTACCTTTTGCTGCCAATTCTGCCCACAGAACAGAAGATTGGCTCCGCAAATCCCCCACAAGGACATCATCGCCAAATATGTCAGCTTTTTTTTGCGCACAATTTTTAGTTTAAAAGTTTGACAAGATAATTTTTTATTATTCTTTCACTACTAACGCCCCTCTCAAAACATGCAAATTTTGAATAAATTGCTTTAATTTGTCAGCAGTTCCCTCTTGCTAACTTTGTTTCAAAGGACAGTCACAAAATAAACGAAACACGATTCCGCAAAATGAACCAGAGAACAAACTCTTTTGCCATCAAAAAATTTTAATAAATTGGGGAATCGCACCTTTCTTCGCCTATCAGGCAATCGCCTAGTGGCCTGAAAGCAATTTCACCTCAAAGCAGCGGGAAAGTACACAAGTCGATTTTTTCAGATTTAAAAAATCAGATTGAGCAAATGAAAATGTTCATCAATTCCAAAAGTCATCGAAAGAACGCGATGGCCTCCCTAATCATTTCCTGAGTCACCGGAACCACACCGACTTCGCCACAGACAGCGCCAGCGGCATAATTGGCAAATGTCATAGCTTCGCGAATGTCGGCGTCTGAGGCCAACGCCAGGGTGAGCGAGCTAATGACCGTATCCCCGGCGCCGGACACATCGTGAACTTTTCGCGCGCGCGTGGGAATCTGCATGAAATTTCCGCTTTTCTCGTACAGGCACATTCCCTTCTCACCCAGCGTAACCAAAATATATTCTGCGTGCAGTTTTTCAGCTAAATTTTCGCAAGCCTGCTGCAATTCTCTTTGAGAATCGATATGCATTCCTAAAGCAGCTTCCACTTCTTTGCGATTAGGCTTAAAAACTGTTACGTCCTGATAAGCAAAAAAATTGTCAAATTTCGGATCAATGGTGACGATTTTTTTCAGTCGACGAGCGGATTTAATGACTTCCCGGATGAGCGACCGGCTCAACAGCCCTTTGTTGTAATCTTCAATAATCAATGCATCGGCATCAATCAAATGTTTCGCAACCCGCCGGGCGACGCGCGCTTCAATTTTTTGGGAAATTGAATTTCGGGATTCCCAATCAGCGCGCACCACATGTTGATCATTCGCGATAATTCGGGTTTTCATCACAGTCGGACGAGAGGAATCAACGATGACAGAATCAGTTTCTATTTCCAGACTTTTCAGCAAGTTGACAATTTCTTCTCCGGCGAAATCAGCGCCGACAACGCCAATAGGAACAGGAATGGCACCAAGAGATCGAACATTATAGACCACATTTGCCGCGCCGCCCAAGCGAACAAATTCGTTTTCCACTTCTACAACCGGCACTGGCGCTTCAGGCGATATCCGATGAACCAACCCCGCAATGTAGCGATCCAGCATCAGATCGCCCAAAACGATCACTTTTCGCTTTCGGATACTTTTAAAGAGCAATTCTAATTTTTGTTCGCTTATCGCAACCATTTATTTATTTACCATGTTTTATTATAACACATTTTTTATAAAAAGTCAACAACTTTTTAATATTTTTTTAAATTTATTAAAAATTCTTTTCAAGTTACTTTTCTGTTATCAAGCTTATGTTTAGCTCATAAAGACTTGCATTATTTTGACTTACATCAAAAATACAGACGGTTGATTTTCCGTGCAGCCAACCGCCGGTTTCTCCCGGATTGATGAGCAAAGTTCCGTTATTAGTTTTTGCAATTTTTCCCTCGTGATCATGTCCGTAAATAATTACGTCAAAATCACGAATTTCTTCAATATGCCGCAGAAATGAGCCATCGTGCAAAACCAAAATCTTTATCCCGCCAAGTTTCAATTCCAAAGGCGGTTGGTGGACATGTCCCTGATAGACGCGGTGCAAACCCAGAATTTCGCCATCATTGTTTCCCAGCACAATTTCAAAAGGACAATTCAACTTCTTCATTTCCCGGGCAGTGAACGGCGCCACTAAATCGCCGGCATGAATCACAAACTCAACTCTTTCCCGATTGAACAAATCAACAGCGGCACGAATCGCCGGCAAATTGTCGTGGCTGTCAGACATGATCCCGATTTTTTCAATTCGATCCAGCGACATTTTATCCTTCCTTGCTCCTCGTTTGTATTTCAAATGCCCGTGTTTTCAGATGTGCAACCACACCTACAAATCTCGAAACTCATCAATAATTTTTTAATGAAACTGGAACAGAAAAAACCTGCCTCACTTTGTCCCTCGCGTAAAATTTAATATCACCGAACATGTCAAATCCATCTGGCGCGACGCGGGGACTTTTGTCAAAAACAAAATCCAATTTTCGTTTTATTGACGGATAGAGCCAAAAAAGACGATTTTCATCGGCGTAAATTTTCACATTAATTTTTTCCGTCAATTCGTATTGTTCTGTTAATTTAAATTTCCACTGCCCAATGGAATTTCCGTGTACAAAAGCCGCCTGGACTCGCAAATTGTAAAATTCACCAGCTTTGGGAAAAATTTCAATTTCGCCTTTGGGAAACGACAACGCTTCGTCAGCGATCTTTTGCCGACGCGAATCC
This sequence comes from Calditrichota bacterium, assembly GCA_013152715.1. Classification (NCBI taxonomy): domain Bacteria; kingdom Pseudomonadati; phylum Calditrichota; species Calditrichota bacterium. The sequence continues at coordinate 4,467 of JAADFU010000116.1, read as the reverse complement.
GTGACGATGAGCGCGATATCCGACATTTTCAGAAACGCTTCAGGGGCGATCTCAACGACAAAGCGGACTTTACGCGCGTTTTCTTTGACCTGAAAACTATAATCGAAATGATCCACATTTTGCACGATGAGTTGTTTTTTTCTCTGATAGCCGGGCAGCTCGCCCACTGCGAAACCGTAAAATGGGACGCTAAACTCATTACAAACGTCCAATGTGCCGTTAGGTTCCTTGCCAAGCGAATAGTGGTAATCGGCGATCACATCAGGCGACACCGTGAAGCCGGCGAATGAAACTGACAATTGAAACGCCGCACGCTTTTCATTGAGCGCATCCGCCTGGACGACGACCTCCCATATTCCCGGCTGCAAATCTTTCCCGGAAATGTGAATTTCACGGGCTCGGCTATCTTTACTGGTGATGCCGTAAATTTCCCGATAACTTCCCCCTGCCGGAGAATGACAAAACAGATTAATGCGACAAAATCTATTGCCCGTCGCTTTCAAAGAAATATTGGCCTCCGTGGCGCCCGGCGGCGTCTGAATGAAATATCGTTTCCAGTCGCCGGGAGAAAGACGCCGTTCCTCGAACTGGCGCCGATAACTATTTTCATTGGTAAAATGGTAAGGCACAATCACGGTATTGAGCAACTCAAATTCGCGCAGCCTCGGGCCAGCGATGTCTTTTCGAACCGCAAAAATTTTCCCGGCATACAACCCGGGATCAGAAAGCTGTCTCCCGTCGTAACGAACGGCAATTTCTACGCCGTCTTCTCCGCGCAGGTAAACAAATTTTTTCTCGGGTTTCAGCCACGCCACTTGAGAGCGCAGCGTGAACGCGCGATAAAATTGCGCGCGCTGATCCGCAGCAACGCTATCCGGGAAAATTGGGTAAACGCGGAACACAGTTTTTTCGCCATCCGCCGGAAAATAGCCGCCAACGCGCCAGTACGCGCCATCGTGCGTCGTTTCCGAATTCACGGGAGAATCCGCCACGACTTCGTAACTGACGGGATCGCTCATTTTGCGCGCCGCGATTCTCTTTTTCAGAATTTCAAAAGCAAGCGGGACATTCACAATTCCGCCGCCCTGATCCACAGCGCTAAACTGCGGCAAAGGCGTCGCGCTTTGTTTGAGCGCCTGTTTGAGCATCAGACTCGTGAATCTATTTTTCGAATCTATTTTCCGCACGGCGCTGATGAGCAACGCTGCTGCGCCGGAAATCTGCGGCGCTGCCATGCTCGTGCCGCGTGACAAATCCTCCCGCGCAAAGGCAGGAACAGTCGAAGAAGCAAAACCTGGGGCAATCGCGTCCGGCTTGTTCACTCGTCCGCCGCGCGAACTGAAATAGAAAAGTTGATCTTGTTTCAGGTGCGTTCCGAGAACATCATTTGCCGTTTTCCGCGGCAAAAACGCTCCCACAGAAAAAACGAGCGCCTCCGCTGCCGGCGCGCCAGTCGTGGCAATGCCCGGTCCTTCATTGCCGTTGCTGACGCAGACAAAAACATTATCGTGATCCAGAATCAGGCGATGAAATAAATGGCTGATGTCGCTTTTCCCCGGCTGAATCGCGCCGATTCCGTAACTCAAATTCACAACGACCGGACCGGAGTGAGATTGGAGATAATCTTCGATAAATTCAATCGCCCGTGCGACGCTGCTCGTCGTCGTGCTTCCGCCAGGCAGATCGCCATTGCCGATTTTCAAACTGATGATTTGCGCGCCGGGAGCAATGCCGTTAAAATTTTCCTGCCCAAAAATCTGATAGCCAGCGGCAATCCCGGCAACATGAGTACCATGGCCTTCATCGTCAAAATAAAAGGAAACTTTCATGCCATAGCTGTCAAAATTAATAGCAAAATTCAAAGGCCGCGCGTCGTAGCGCGAGTCGCCGCCGCGGAAATGGAAAATTTCATAATTTTTGCAGTAGTCCCGCAGCGGTTTCTCATCGTCAAGTTGACGATCTCCGTCAGTATCCACGTACACCAGCCAGACAAAAGAATCCGCTTCCGCAGTTTCAAATGCCAAAACTCCGAATTGATCGTCAGTTTTACCATTGTTGTTGACGTCGCCCACTTTGGAATTTCGAAAACGATGCTCGTCAAGATACCCGATCCAGTACTCGCCGTTTTCGGGTTGAAATTTCAACTTTTGATAATTGAACAGCCGAAAACCGTCCGGATGTTCGATGTACTTCTCGCCGTCGCTCTGACCCGGCTCGCCGGCATAAAGCGCAACGTCCCCCTGACCGGTAAAATCGCGCACATCGATAATTTTTACTTCTCCGACTGACGTCTTCTGCAGCCCGGGAACGCCCGGATCGACGCCGCTGTCGAGAATGAAAATCACTACGCCTCTGCCGTCTGCTTCGGGGTTTTTTTCAATGAATTGTTTTGCTCCGATCGCCGTTGTGTTCAAAAAATCCCACGAACCCGATTGGTTGCTATTTTCACGTGCAAATGAGTCACTCAAAAACAGGCGCCACACCAAACCAAAGATGCTGATTAATGCAATTTTTTTTGCCATTTTTTTCTCCGCAGACTTTTTCCCCGTCTGAAACCGATGTAACTAAACTCCTCTTATTCGATAACCCCGCTGTAACAAAAATTGCGCCACCTGCTGCCTTTTATCACCCTGAATTTCGATGACATCATCCTTCACTGTCCCGCCAGCGCCACAGGCTTGCTTCAATTCCCGCGCCAGTTGCTTCAAATTTTCCGCTGAATGGACAAAACCGCTGGCAACAGTTACTTTTTTCCCTTTCCTGCCTTTGGTTTGCAGTGAGATGTGAATAGTCTGCTTTTCGGCAGGTGCATCTTTGACCGGAGGCTGTTGCTTTTTCTCCGCTTTGATCTGTTCCTGAGCTTTCCGATCAGTGGAATAAACTAATTTTGATGGTTTTTCTTTCATTGCCAAATCTTTCCTGCTTTGAAAAAGAAGTGATTCATAATTTTCATCGCTGCAAGCAAACGGAAAAGCTTATCAGTAAGCTAATAAATATCGTTAAATATAGAAATTTGCGAAATTAAAAGCAAGTAATTTATCTTCACAATAGATGAATTATCGAGGCTGTAAACAGTAATTTGGCGACTGTTTTGCTACGCTCACAGATTGAACGTTAAAAAATTTATTACGGGAGAGCGCTTGGTAACTTTGTCATGCTTGAAGAGTTTTTTTGCTTGACAATCTCTCTTTAAATTTATATATTTAATGGAGAATAGAGAAGTCCATCTTGAGGCAAACAATGGCAACAAAATGTTCAATTTGTGGCACAAGAGCAGCTAAACGATTTTGCGCGCCAATTAACGATGTCCTTTGTCCGATTTGCTGCGCTAAAAACAGGATGAATACAATTGATTGTAATAAGGATTGCAAATATCTTGACGGCCTCGAATATCAAAAAAAACGGAAAGAAGAAATCCGGTTTTCAAAGTTAATGGAAGCTGTTCCCCATGGCCAATTCGACGACATTTTTAAAGACAGAAATGTGGCATTGACGGCTGCCGATATCGAAATTTTAGTGAAAGATATTTATGTATCAGATGCGCTTCGAATTAATGACAAAATAGTTTACGACGCTTATAAGGAAATTTACAAAATTCACGAAGATAATCAACCGGTAGATAAGTTTAAATTGAGTCCATTAGCTCAAATATTATGGGAATTGTATCAGGCGAAAATTGAAAGCTGGAGAGCAATTTTATCTGACAAAAAAATCGGCCAGATATTTTTGCGGATGATGTTATCGATAAAAAACATGACCGGGGGCGGCATCGGTGAATTTGGTTATTTGAATTATTTAAAAAATAATTTTGTCCCTAATAACCCAGCCGATACTTTTATTATTGAAGATAAAGACGGAAATAAAATAATCAAAAAATTTGAAAATTAAACTGCATTCAACGACCGCAAGGCACTTTGATTTTCTTTGAAAATGTATCACCTACTTTTCCGGATTATGTAATACAAAATTTAGTCGAATTTGCATTCGAACTGCAAATATGCCTAATTCTAAAAACAAAACCCCGAATGAAATTTCTCTATCATCCGGGGTTTTCAATATTTTTTATCTATCAACTCTTGCGCTTCCGCCAGCCACAATTTTTTCTACTTATTTCAGCGTCGCCATGGTTGTATCGCCCGGTGTGGTCATTGCCAGCGCGCCGTGAGCTGCGCCGTATTCGACTGCCATTTTTGGATCTTGCAACACCATCATGCCGTAAATGAAACCGGACGCAAAACTGTCTCCGCAGCCCACTCTGTCCAAAATTTCCAGATTGGGTCTGTGTGTTGCTTCATAAAATTTTCCGTCAACCCAGCAAATCGCGCCCCAGTCGTTCACTGTCGCTGTTTTGACGCCGCGCAGAGTAGTAGCCACGGCTTTGAAATTGGGGTAGGCTGCCACCACTTTCTCAATCATCTTCTTAAACTTTTCAGTGTCCAGATTTGTCAAATTCTCATCAACGCCCTC
>JAADFU010000115.1 GCA_013152715.1 Calditrichota bacterium | reverse complement strand
AAAGACGACATTAAAAATTCCTTAATCAATAAATTACTTACTATTTTTCATCCACGTTATTGTGCAGACTTCATATATAGATTCTTCTATGCTGCAACTCGACAGATGAATATTTATTTTTCAATTTGAATAATCCACCTTCCCAATTAAAACTGAATTTATTTTCATCTATCTCTTTAGCGCCATATTTTTTTAATAAAAATTCTATAAAATCATTAACTTCATGAATGACATGACTGGGTAATTTCTCTATTTTTGCTTCTAAATCAGTTATTTTCATAATGAATCACCTCGTGTTATATTCAAAAATAATATAACTTCTTAAATCCAATTAGTCAAGGAAAAAAACAAAATCACTGAATGTCCCCCAAAATTTCCGAGCACTTCTTATTCTTGATAATCTTTTTTGGCTTCTTTTTTTTTGTAATTCTAAATTTTTATTCCGCTCCTTCAGAGCTTATTATGATTTTTCTTTCCCCGTTTCATAGGGCGTTGCCCCATGCTAATTTATCGCGCCCTTTCAGGGCTTTTTACACCAGCGGTAACGCCCTCGGTTTTGAACTACCCTCCAAAAAATTAAACGCTGAAGGCGCGGGATAATTGTAAATAATCCAATGAGAGCGATTGTTTCACATTTATTGAGTCCAGGAACGTCGCAGGCGTTCAACATTTGTAGAGAAAATCAAAAAATGAGGTCATAACCCTGAAAGGGTTAAACAATTCTGATTCAAAAAAACTCTTGCCTGTGTCGATTTTTTTGTTGAACTCCTTCGGAGTTCGTCATTATGCCACAATTGTTGGTTACTACAGATGTTAATCCGCTTGCGCGGATTTTTCACTTCAAGAGTTCAAATCCTTTGTAAGGGCTGTGTTTTACATCGTGGGAAAAAACGCCTAAAAGAAACTTATTTGAACCACACTCCCAAACTCTAATTCAGAACAGAATTATTTTCATCAATCTATGTCTCGAATTTTTCCACTTTCCCCTTGATATTAACCAAAAAATTATTATATTGTTACCTGTCTTCACGCAACAAAAGTGATTGGATTATGGTCATCAATCTCATTTTCCGGAGGGAATTTTGGGAACACAAAACTGGCGTAAGCTTTTTATTGCACTGATTTCGATAATTATTTTCAATTATTCTCCGATTTTCAGCCAATCGGTAAACGTTCCGCTCAATCATTGGCTATACAATTTTCTCGAACGGCTGGAAACGCGCGGATATGTTGAATCAAATTTTCTTAGAACGAGGCCTATTTCTCGCGATGATGTTGCGAAAATTTTGGCTGAAATTGAACGAAAGAGGCTGCGGAAACAGGTTTCTTTCAGCCGCGCCGAGGCTGATTTGTTTGAACAGCTCAAGGGCGAATTTTACGAGGAATTATTTGAATTAAACATACGGGCGAAAAAACGTTACCACGAACGCCATCTCTTTCAATGGGATGAAGAAAAAGCTCGACTGCGCGCTGACCTGGGATTTTCGCAGCGATTTGACATTTATCGTTCCGACGCTACGGACTCCACACAGCGGACATCGCACACCACCGGCGCTGCCATTCTCAGAGCGAAACTTGGCAAGGGACTGGCAGTTTACGCCCAATTTGAAAACACACTGGTTCGCGGCGAAGACATTCAGCGGGAAAATTTCAACCCTTCACTGGGCATGCCCACGGTAATTTCTGGCGAAAATGTCTATCAGGACGATGCAGCAGCTTATCTGGTCTGGCGGCTGCCATGGTTTGATCTGGAATTCGGCAGAGACAATGCCCGGTGGGGTCCCGGCTATCAGGGGAATTTAATGCTATCCGGAAATTGCCCCCGCTTCGACATGCTGCGTTTGCGGGCGAATTACAAATATTTCCACTTCACCAGCATCCACGGAAAATTGAATAGTGCACTTGGCGAAAAATACATCGCTGCTCATCGTCTGGAAATCAGGCCTGTTCGCTGGCTTTACCTCGGCGGCGGCGAATCAGTCATTTACGGGAATCGCGGCATTGAGCCCGCCTATCTGAATCCGATTATGCTTTACCATATCGCCGAACACCATCAGGGCGATCGGGACAACAATACGCTGGGCTTCGATTTCACTGTTTTTCCGGCGAAAAATCACAAATTTTACGGCGAGATTTTCATCGACGATTTCACATCATCGGAAAATCCGTTCACCTATTTCGGCAATAAATTTGCTTTTCAGACCGGCTATTACTGGGTCAATCCGCTGGGCATTCCCAATTTGGATTTTCGAACCGAATATACGCGAATCGAGCCTTACGTTTACACACATTACGATTCGATTAATGTGTACAGTCATTACAATCAGCACATCGGTCACTGGCTGGAGCCGAATTCGGATCAATTTTACAGCGATTTGAACTTTCTCGTCAATCGCGATTTGCAGATAAAATTATTGGTTGAACGCATCCGGCATGGAAAAGGCGACATCAATTCGCCCCATCAAAAATCGGATGGCTTGCGCAAAAAATTTCTCGACGGTATCGTGGAAAAACGATGGCGATTCGGATTTTCCGTGACAGATCAAATTTTGCGGGATATTTTCATTCGTTTGCAATACAATTTCATCGACATCAATAATGCTGACAATGTGGAAAAAAATGATCGCAGGGATCAACACATTGTGCTGGAATTGTTTGGGAATTGGTGATTTTTTTTCACCACCAAGGCTCAAAGACACGAAGAATCTTATTTGCACTGAAAAAAGTTTTGCAAATCTTTTGATTTTTAATAAATATGAAAAATAACCCATGTTTTTACACACAATATTTCTTTTATTAACGATCGGCTACATCAGCCTCATCATCGCGTTAATTGTCGGACTTTATCAATTACGAGACGGGAAAAATAAGCAAAAATATTTCGTATCTGTCATCGTTGCTGCGCACAATGAAGCCGAAAATATCAGCCGTTGCTTGAGCAGTCTGTTGCGGCAAACTTATCCGCAGGAATTGTACGAAATCATTGTTATCGACGATCGTTCCAACGATGGCACGATTGACGTGGTGAAGAAATATCAGACAGAGCACAAAAATATCCGCAGTTTACGAATCGAACGGGCGACGGGAAAAATGGCTCCGAAAAAATTTGCCCTCTCCCGTGGAATCGCCAATGCCAGCGGAGAGATTATTTTGACCACGGATGCGGATACAATTCCGGTTGCGACATGGGTGGAGACAATGGTTCGTCATTTCGAACCTTCGGTGGGACTGGTCGCCGGATTTTCGCCGCTGGATCTGGCTGAAAAAGACAATTTTATTTCCCGTTTCATCGCTCTGGATTCGCTTTCTCTGGCGGCTGTTGCTGCCGGCAGCACGGGACTGGGAAATAGTTTGACCTGCAACGGCAGAAATCTGGGTTATCGCAAAAAAGCATTCGACGAAGTGGGTGGTTTCCAGAAAATTGCACAATTCATCTCCGGCGATGATGATTTGCTATTGCATTTAATTAAAGAAGAAACTGACTGGGAAATTCGTTATGCCTTTGACCGCGGCAGTCTGGTTCACGCCAGACAGCCGAAAAATTTCAGCGAATTTGCCAATCAGCGCATCCGACACGCTTCCAAAGGAAAACACTATTCGCCCAAAATGGTACTGCTGCTTTCGGGAATTTATTTTTACAATCTGCTGCTCATCGGATATTTTTTCGGGAGCCTGTTTGCGCCAAAATTTATTTTCCTCTGGTTGACAAGTTTCATGGCCAAAGGCATCGCCGACTTCTTGCTCATGAACAGGTTTGCCATGCAGTACAGGCTTTCTCATTTTTTAACATCATTTCCCTGGGCAGCTTTTTTGCATCCGATTTATGTGACAATTTTCGGACTCTGGGGGCAATTCGGAAAATTTAAATGGAAGGGAAAAACTTACAACGCGAAATCTGAAAACGGAAAGGCAACGATTTGATTTTTATCATCGTGACAGCTATTTATCTCATCATCGTTTTGACGCTCATTATCGCATTATTTCTTCCGGATAAAGAGCAGACATGGAAAAAACCATTTGTCTCTGTTGTGGTAGCTGCTCGGAATGAAGAAAATCATATCGGGGATTTGCTGGAAGATTTGAGCAAACAAACTTACCCCGCTGATTCCTTTGAGGTAATCATTGTCAACGATGGGTCAGAAGATCGGACCGGTGAAATTATTGATTCTTTTGTCCGAAAAAATCGTCATTTCATTCATCTTCAGGCAAAACCAGACCGTGTCACTGGACTAACAGCCAAAAAAAATGCGCTGAATCAGGGAATTCAGAAAAGCAAAGCAGACATCATTTTGAGTACTGACGCCGATTGCCACGTGAAAGCGACCTGGATTGAAACCATGGTTTCCTATTTCACGAGAGATGTGGGGATGGTTGTCGGATTTTCTCAGTTCGGGCGACCTGGCGGAAAATATTCTATTTTCGAACAATTGCAAGCGATTGATTTTTTAGCATTAATGGGCGCTGCCCAGGGGGCGATTAATCTGGGAATTCCGCTGGCAGCTTCGGGACAAAATTTAGCCTATCGCAAGCAGGCCTTCCTCGAAGTCGGCGGATTTGAAAAAATTAAGGACAGAATCTCCGGCGATGACGTGCTTTTGCTGCAACTCATTCACAGACTTACAAATTGGAAAATCAGATTTGCGGATTCGGAAGCATCTTTCAACCGGACGCATCCGGAAAAAACGTTGCACTCTTTTTTGAATCAGCGAAAACGCTGGGCGTCAAACGGTTCGATTCAGTTGCAATTGAACAAACTGTTTTTCATCTTCATTTCCGTCATGCTGTTGCTCAACGCTATTTTTCTCATTGGCATTCCCATTTATGCGTTGCTGGGACTTCCGCTGTTTGTTCCGCTGATTTGTTTATTGGCGAAAATCGGCAGCGAATTTTTGATGACAGTCTCCGCGGCTTTTCGCTATCAAAGAACAGATTTGATAAAATATTTCCCCTTATGGGCAGTATTGCAACTCCCCTACGTTGCCATTAGCGGATTTTTGGGAACTTTTGGCCATTTCAAATGGAAGGACAGAACGCATCGACAGGAGTTAACTTCATTCAGGATTGACACATGAAATGGATAGCGACGACAATCAAAGCGCTGAAGCATTCAGTTAAGAAAATGCCCATAAATTCGAGCACAGAAATTCGCCTCACGCATTTGTGCACGCAACGCTGCCGCCAGTGCAGCGTTTACGAACGAACAACAGAACCGGCGATCATGAGTCCGGAAAATTTCAAAATTTTAGCGCAGCGGTTGCGCGACTACGGCGCTTTCGTCGGCTTCATCTCTGGCGGAGAAGCGACGCTGGTGCCGCATTTAGATGAAATTTTACTGGAAGCAAAACGCACCTTCACGACCGCGACCACATTGGTGACCGGTCTGTACAACAAAACCGAAGTCATTGAACGCATCGGCGAAGTCGCGTTGAAAAATAACATTCACATCCAGACCTCTCTCGACGGCTACGGAGAAATCGGCGACCACCTGCGCGGCGTGCCCAATTTCGCCGACACCGTACTAAAGCACATGAAATTGCTCGCAGACATGCGCAGCGAATCCAAATCTTTGCTTTACGCCAACATCGTTTTGAATAATCTGAATTTAGAGCAAGTGCCCGAATTGATCAAACGAGCGCGCGATTTAGGCTGGATGACGACAATCGGTTTGTACCACACGCTCACAGCGACCACGCGCGAAAACGACGACATGCGGCTGCGGTCAGGAGAACGATTGAATAAATTACTTGATTTTTTGGAAAATAATGATGATATTCTAAATCTGAATTCTTTCGTGCGCGGCATTCGTCCGTTCATCGAGGGCAGGCCGCCGGGCGTGTGCGCATTTGTGGATTCGCCGGTTCTGTCTACGCGAACGACAATCATGGAAGACGGCGCTGTTCATTTGTGCTACGGCCCGCCAGTCGGGAATATTTTCCAATCACCGCTGGCAGAAATTTTTTCCGGCGAGCGCTATCTGAAACAGCTTGAAATATACCGGCAGTGCGAAGGATGCTGGACCACTTGCTACACGCAGCGCTATTTGGCGACTCATCCGCGCTCGCTGAAGGAGTTCCGAGAAAACATTCACAAATTAAAATTGACCAGAAGATGATTGTGACGCCATGTCAGCCACAAAAAATTTGAAAGAAAGAAGGAAGTATCCGCGTTACTACCCGGATCAAAAAAATCAGCCCAAGGTGCTGTTTTTTCTGGAAAACGGCCAGCAATTTTCCGTGGACGTGGTCAATATCAGCCGCGGCGGCATGTTGGCTTCCACGCCGGACATGGACTATTTTCTGGAAATGAATCATCAAAAGATTAAAATTATCGAAATCATTCCGCCCAATCGAAAACCGTTCCGCTGCGCCGGCAAAATACTTCGCATTCATCCCATTCTGGAAGCCCGCGCCTGCTATTGCGCCGTGGAATTTCGAAAAATTGACGCAAAATTGGCTCAATCAACGATTCCGCCAAAAGCTCCCAAGTCCAGGGCCACGCAGGAAAAAGAGAAAAAACAATGGGAATCAAACATCTGGAATCGTGTTTTGGAAGCAGAAAATTATTTCCGAACACCACAAGCCGCGGATTTACAGCAGCGAGTCTACGAATCTTTCGCCGACATCACAGACCATCTCTCTCTCGAAGACCGCTGGTGGTTTTTCGAATTACTGGACGAAATAAAAAGGCAGCAGCCGGGAGTGCCTGAAGAATTGAAGAGTGATTTTCTTTCGTTGTGCGATTTAGCATATCAGAAAATAAGAGAAAATAAAAAATCGGGGAAAATGAAAGTTATTCACCGGAAAGATGAATAATGGTGAGTAGTTAAAGGTGAATGTAGTCATTTGTCATTAGGCACTGGGCATTAGTTTTTTTGCGAAAATTTGAATCAAAACCGTGAACTTTAAACTATGAATTCGTAACTCGAAACTCGTAACCCACGGAGGATGTGAATGAAAGAAAAAATCTTAATCATGCTTTTAAGCTCTCTGCTGTTATTTGCCTGTTCCAAATTTGGCGGCAATCCATTTTTTGAGACATGGAACACCCCCTTTGGCACACCGCCGTTTGAGAAAATCCAACTGAAACATTACATGCCTGCTTTCAAAAAGGGAATGGAAAATCAGCAGCAGGAGATTCAGGCAATCGCGAACAATAAAGAAGCACCGACGTTCGAGAATACCCTCGAAGCCATGGAAGAGAGCGGCAAGCTTCTGACCAAAGTGAGCAACGTGTTTTTTAATTTGACGTCTGCTAATACCAGCGATGAACTACAAGCGATTTCCAAGGAAGTTTCTCCCCTGCTCTCCAAACACAGCGACGACATCATGCTCAATGCGAAACTATTTCAGCGCATCAAAGCGATTTACGAGCAAAGAGATCAATTGGACCTGACTGCCGAGCAAAATCGCTTACTGGAAAAATATTACGAAGACTTCGTGCGCAACGGCGCTAATCTCTCCGACGAAGACAAAGAAAAACTCAGAGAAATCAACAAGCAACTTTCCATGCTCACCCTGCAATTCGGCGAAAATGTGCTCAAAGAAGACAACAATTTTGAGTTAGTAATTGACAATGAAGAAGACCTCTCCGGATTGCCGGAGGCGGTTCGCGCTGCCGCGGCCGAAGCCGCCAAAGCCAAAGGCTACGAAGGAAAATGGCTGTTCACTTTGCACAAACCGAGTCTGATCCCATTTCTGCAATATTCCGACAAACGGGATTTGCGCGAAAAGATGTTCAAAGCCTATATCATGCGCGGGGACAATGACAACGAATATGATAACAAAAAAATTCTTACCAAGATCGTTTCTCTGCGCGTGAAACGGGCGCATCTGTTAGGCTATCCGACTCATGCGGACTATGTTCTGGAAGAAAACATGGCAAAAACGCCCAAAAATGTTTACGACTTACTCTGGAAAATCTGGAAGCCGGCGCTGAACATGGCGAAAAAAGAAGCCTATGAATTGCAGTCCATGATTTACAAAGAAGGCAATAATTTCAAGCTTCAGCCCTGGGATTGGTGGTATTATTCGGAAAAAGTCCGCAAAGCCAAATACGATTTAGACGAAGAAATGCTGCGTCCCTATTTTAAATTGGGAAATGTGATTCAAGGCGTTTTTGATGTCGCGCATAAATTGTACGGTCTCACTTTCGAAGAACGCCATGATATTTCGGTCTATCATCCTGACGTGAAAGTTTTTGAGGTCAAAGATGCAGATGGCAGCCACCTCGGGATTCTGTACACCGACTATTTTCCGCGCGCCAGTAAGCGCGGCGGCGCCTGGATGAATGCGTACCGCAAACAGCAGCGCGTCGGCGGTGTAGAAGTCACTCCCATCGTCTGTAACGTTTTTAACGTCTCAAAACCCACGGCGGATAACCCATCTTTGCTGAGCTTCGAAGAAGTCAGTACACTATTCCACGAATTCGGCCATGCGTTGCACGGGCTGCTTTCTGACTGCACCTATCCGTTGCTTTCGGGTACGGAAGTACCGCGCGATTTTGTGGAACTACCCTCGCAAATCATGGAAAACTGGGCAGCGGAACCGGAAGTGCTGAAATCTTTCGCCAAACACTACAAAACCGGCGAGCCGATTCCCGACGAGCTCATTGAAAAAATCAAAAAATCGAGTAAATTCAATCAGGGATTTGCCACTGTGGAATATCTGGCGGCATCGTTTCTCGATATGGACTGGCACACTTTGACGGACACCACGCTGCAAAATGCGCACGAATTTGAGAAAAAATCCATGGACAGAATCGGTCTCATTCCGGAAATCGTCGTGCGTTATCGTAGTCCCTATTTCCGCCACATTTTTTCCGGCGGCTATTCCGCTGGCTACTACAGTTACATCTGGGCGGAAGTGCTGGACTCCGACGCATTTCAGGCGTTCAAAGAAACCAGCCTGTTCGACAAAGAAACCGCTGCAAAATTCCGCAAATACATCCTCTCTCGCGGCGGTACTGAAGAGCCCATGGAAATGTACAAAAAATTCCGCGGCAGAGAGCCGAAAATTGAACCGTTGCTGAAAAAACGAGGATTGTTGTAAAAATAGACAACCTTGCGCAGGCTCATTTGAACTTGCGCAAGGTTTTTCTTCCCATCCAAGCTGCAAATAAAACAGAAATTAACGCGCCCAATCCCAATAAAAGAAGCGGAGTTTTTTTCTTTTCCACCTGTAGAATGGGTTCGCCGTAAAGACAGAATGGCGCCCAGAAAAACGGATGCTGGTAATAAACACCGTCGATACTTCTGACATCTTTCAACAATGCTAATTTTGCATCTGCCAGCGCATTGGTTACATTTTTTTCCGAATGGAGCAGATTATTGTAAAAACGAATCATCAATTCGGAAGTGAATCGATCTTCCACTTTCCAGAGCGTCATCAAAACTGCCGCTGCTCCTTTTCCCAGAAACATTCTCGGCAAGCCTAAAACGCCCTCGCCATCCACATTTTTTCCCCTGCCGGTCTCGCAAGCGCTGAGCACGACCAGTCTGGGATTGACTTTGACCTGATTTATTTCATAGCTTTGCAGAATGCCATCATTTAAGGAATTTTCCCCTTTTGCCAGAATCAGTCCGGAAAAAATATCAAACTTCAAATCAGCAAATCCGTGCGTGGAAATGTGAAGTATGTCTTGATCAGCCAATTGGCGGAAAAGCTGCTCCTCTGTTGCTTTCTCGCGCCGAAAAATTCGGGCGCGCGGATAGATTTCGCTGATTTTTTTGGCTTCAAAATCGGAAAACGGCAACGGTGAAAAACTCCAGCCCGTATATTGTGAAATCTTTTTACGAAAGGAACCTGGCACCGGCTCGGTTCGCAAAAATGAACATGGATTGGAAAAAATGGAAAATTCAGGTTTCGCCGGAATCATTTTATGATCCTCGCTGATAATTGCCAGCGAGGGCGCGTAACAAATTTTGTGTTTTTGAATTAAAAAATAAGGCGTGTAATCGGGAAAATCCTCCAGCCGGTATTGTTTCATCCGAGGCTCTGCTGTCAGCAGAAGTTCAAAAGGCAAAAGGGACAAATAAGAATCCGGAATAATGAGTAATTGCTCAGGGAGCGATATTTTCCTTTCAACTGGCGCAATCAATTGTTTGTACAAATCATGGGCAAGGGAAGCGTCAAAAATTGGAAATTCCTGATCTCCGGACAAATCAAAAGGAAGATGGAAACTCTCCATCAATTTTTCCACTGCTGCGCCAATTTTCTCCTCACTTGTTTTGAGACGAATAGCCTGAATGTTGCCATTCGACCCGGCCAGCACAAAACTCACGTTTTTATTCAGGTAATAAATCAAAATTCCGACGCCTGATTTGTTGAAATGAGAGGACATTTTTGAAAAAGATTGCAAAAAATTTTTCCCGGACATTGCATTGCCGGAACTGTCTGTTTTGCTGTGCAAATAGCTATTCAACAAAGAATATCGCGCCGCTTGAAATTCGGTGATCATTTCACTGGCCGATTTTGCCGGTGAAAATCCGCACATTTGATCACGCAATTTATTTTGTACTTGAGAAAATTCTTCGATGGAATGTTTGAGCTGCGGGGCGTTTTCCGGAGATTTATCTTCTCTTGTCAGGAACTTCATCTCATACAATTCCCGCGCTCGGCCTCGCTCCAATATTAAAAACGTTGAATCAATGAATGATTCTTTTCCGCTTTGTTCGTATTTTCGAAAATAGCACTCGACTAATTTTCGATAAACCTCATATCTTTTGCTCAAATAGCCAATGCGAAGCTGGTCAACCTGCAAATGTTCTTTTTCCTGCTCAATCAATTCAATGGATTGTGCGAAATTTTGAATTGCGCTGTCCAGGTCTCCAATTTCAAAAAAGGCCTGGCCTATATGAGAATATGCCTGTAAAAGCAAATTGTTATCCTCTTTTTCACTGGCAAAAACAATGATCTTTTTCAATCGATTCAGAGCAGAACCTATCTCATCGCTAGCAATCTCGATATTTGCAATATCCAGCAGATACCAGTATTCATAATTTTCATAGCCCGCCTCTTGCGATTCCTTCATAGCTTGTAAATACAACTTCTTGGATTTTTTCAATTGCTTGTTTTCGCGATATTTACTCGCCAATTTTCCGGTCCAAAAAGCAGCAGAAATGCGTTGATTCCTTTTGCGGAGAGAATCAAAAAATCTGTTGTAAATTATTTCCACATTTTGATTAATTTCAGTTTGTTCTGTTAAATCCGACAACCGAACTTTAGCAGATAGCCGGTAAAACGGATCTCTGAACTTGAGCGAATCGATAGCAAAATTTCCCAGGAGTTCTTTTGCCAATTCTTCCAGATTCAAGTAAATGAGTAAATCGCCTTTGGAAATCAAAGCCCGATTAAAAATATCGCTCCGCTTCACCTGCAACGCCACATTTGAACATTTGTCAAAATTCACCAGCGCATCGTAATAACGCCCCCGCTGAATAAATGCTGATGCCAGGTTATAATACCAGGCAGCAGCGAAATCTTCACGAAAAATGGAAAGAGCCAGCGAAGCCGCCTTTTGAGAAAATTTTATCGACTTTTCATAGTCTCCTTTGATGCGAAGAATATAACCTAAATTCCCTGCTGTTCGTTGCTGATGATAATAGTCGCTGAAATGTACTGAAATTTCATAGGCAGAGTCCAGCAAGGCAAGCGCTGTATCCACATTATGTTGGTAAAACTGAACCATACCAAAGTTTGTCAAAAATTCCGCCTTTTCTTCAAAATCCTGACACAATTCTGCCAATTTTAAACCGCGCGTAAAAACTGAATCCGCCTTATTCATCTGTTTTAGGCGAAAAAAACTTTTGCCATAAGCACGAATCAATGAGAGTTCATTAGCAAATTCTGAAGGCAATTCTTTGATCTTTTCAATGACATAAGTGTATTTTGCAGAATGAAAATCGATAAAAATTTCTGCAATTTTTTGATACGACGGCGGTAGTTGAAAAGTTTTAAATTGCGACAGAAGTTTGTGAGAATTTTCGAAACGAAAAAATTGAGTGACAAATTCTTCGATAGCATCGACATCAGGTGCGGGGACTCGGGAAAAATACAAATTAAAATAAAATCTCGCGCTATCTAATTTCCCGAGATAAGCCCAGGAATTCCCCAACATGCGGTAGCTGTTGATTTTATAGCGTTCGTTTTTGCTCAGTGAATTGAAAAAATCAATCGCGCCATTGAGATCATTTTTTATTAAGAAAAACTCGAAAATCTTCTTATAACAAGGCGCATAATCAGGATGTTTTTGCAGGAAACGATTCAGCCTTTGAACAGAAGAATCCACAGGGGCATTTTCAAGCGATGAAACCAGTTGATAAAATTGCAAGGCAACAGCGGGACGGTGCGTGATTTCCGTCCCGCTGCCTCTTCCCGGTCCCAAAACGAAAAAGCAAAGGAATAAGCATTGGAAAAAATTTTTAATCATTTTTCCAATCATTGGCTATTTTCCGAGTTTATTGAATTCTCTTTACGGCGACCTCGATGATAACGTAACCCTGATCAGCATTTTTTATGAGTCTCACCTGCGAACTGAAATCTTCATAAGTATTTTCTGTGGAAAGACCAAAAACTTCTTCGTCCGCTCCAACCGTCAGGCTGCCTTCGTAACCAACGAGCAAGCTCTCTGTTGTTGTAGGGGGATAATATTCCACAATATATTCAATTGCCAGATTGCTAAGAGTCTCATAAAGCAATTTTTTGCAACAACAGATTTCAGGCAATATGCTTACTTGATTGTCGCAAGAATATATATCCATCAATTTAGCTGTAAAAATTGCCGTTGAATATGGGTCGTTTTTGCTAAATCTAACCTGGCTGCTATATACATCGCTGACTCTACTGGTGGTTTGGAACTCTCCTGTAAGGGCACTAACGAAATCGCCGGTCATTATTGAAGACCTCACGGTATCAATCGGCGGACAGGGAGGCGGCGGATCGCCCTTGAGCATCGTTTTTACCATTTCCTCGCCAATTTTCTCAAGAAAATTTGTTGAACTGCCCACATTGGTGATTAAATGTTCAGCATCTCCTATTTTTTTCTTTGCGAAATGAGTTTGCCCGACGCAATTTGTGGAAATGAAGAAAATGAAGAAAAGAGCGAGAAATATGATTTTTTTGTCAATTTGTATCATGGCTTCCTCCTTGAAAAATAGGATTCAAAATATATTCTCCTGCGAAATCGAATTTTCTCGGGGGATGCGAAACAGAGGATGCTTTTTCCGAATCTCACAGAAACGGATTAATGTTTTTCCAGCTTTCGAACAATTTCTTCCGCCCGGTGATAAAACGAACTATTGGAATCAATCATTACCAGCCAAACCATAGCCGAGTCCGGCTGATTCTGAATAGCATAAATCAATCCGAGATAGTAATATTCACGGCCCGTCTTGTCGAGCGATAATTTATTAGCCATTCCAATGGCGCGCTTAATGTGCGATTCTGATTTTTCCAAATAGTTACTTTTCATTTTCGCAGATATTTTTCTGTCGGACGTAAGGAAAAGATAAGCCAGACCCTGATAAAAATTCAGGTCTCGCCTCAATTGTGAATATTTTTTTTCCGGCTTCAGCGCTGCGAGTTGAGCATTTAAGGCATCGAATTTCTCAATGGCCGCAGAGTAATCTTCGTACAAGTAGTCGCTCATCGCGGCGTTGAAATTATTTCTGATAATGACTTCGAGCGAATCGCTTTCCGGGAAAATGCCGCTGCCTTTGAATTGCGTGCCGCTGTAATCACCTTTCTTCAAATACTGGCGCCACTGGTCTCCGGAACCATTTATTTGACTCACATAAAAATAACCGCCAATAATCACAACGCAAGCAAAAACAACAGCCCAGGCCGCACGAGGCATTTTTGCCGGTAAAAACAAATGGGAAAAATATTCTTGCAATTTTTCCGCGATTTTCCATTGATTTTTCTCACGTTTGACATCGCTACCCTTCACAGAATTTTTGATTTTTTCAACAATTCGCGGGTACTCCGCACTCAAACTTTCCTGTAATTCAAGATAATGCTGCTCATTCACTTCCGGCGTGTCCGACTCGATTTTTGAAAGCAAAATGTCAAAAACCACCGGTGATTTCTCCAGCGCGTGCAAAAATGCAGTCGCTGTTTCTAATTGCAATCCCCCTGAAAAAAATTGGTACAAAGTCTCGTCGGCCAATCGAAAAAAGTCCGATTCACCCACATTTTTTTCATTTTTCAACAAATCCTTATCGTACATTTTTTTCAACTGATCCAGCAATTCTTTCAGCACTTTGCCATGAAAAGATTCGATCAATGCCCCCATTTTTTTGTGTGAATTTCCCCGCACATAATCAAGCACTTCCTCAAGGGAAATCTGTTCTCGAATGTTCACTTCTGACTCCTTAACAAAGAATCTTATTATTTTCCATTTATTCAATTTCTCTATTCATTAAACTAGCATATTCAAAAAAATAGCTGCGCAAAACGTCGCTGAAAGCAGAAAAGCAGCGAAAACAATTATTCAAATGAATGTTCAATTGGCGGCACAACTTGCGCTTCGTCTCTTGATCCTTTTCCATAGCAAAAAAGAGCAGAAAAAATTCCGTGTTATTGTTAAGAAAAGGATGTGCGCTGGAACACTGCTTTTCCGGGATTTCATTTATGATTTGTTCCGCAATGCCATTAGTGTTGATATTCTTGACTTGTTCCTTCAGGCGGACAAATTCCACTTTCACATTCATCGGCAACTCCAGGCTATTGAAAGTCTTGCCCGCTGATTTTTCAGCGTATAAAAATGCAAGCACTTTGCCCAGGGAAGGAACGCTCTCTTTCATTAGCATCTTGAACCTCAATTTTTTAAGGTGAGGGATGACATCTTTCAACAAATTTTTAAGGCCTATTTCTATCTATCAAGAGCGAAACTTTAGTGGGAATCTCACAAATTTTTTCAGTCGGAGGAAGAAAAAGCTTTTACAAGACGGAACTTAATGACGTCAACATTGTGTTCACTTAATCCTTCCAAACAGGGGTGGGCGAGGACCATTCGAGAGGAGAAATCAGCCCATGAGCGCAACATGAAAATTTGAATATTTCGCTCCAGACTTTGAGATTGAGTTTTCAGCGAATTCCGAAGCAAATGAACTAAATGCTCATATATTTCCCAACTTTGATAATACGGAAGATGGGCACCAAAATCCTCAATATCACCAGATTGTTCCACAAAAAATTTTGGCAGGTGTTTTTTAATAAATCGGCTTGCCGCTCGGGAGCAAAGTATCGAAAGCCAATAACGAAAAAGCTTCTCATTTTCCCGTTCACGAAATTCACGCAGCGCCTTACAGTCATCTTTGTAGAGCGTTTCAAATACATCGTCGACGATCATTTTTGCTGTATCTTTCAACTGCAACTTCAAACGAGAAATGTTCCAGCGGCGACATACAGATTCTGCCTTGGCATAAAGAAACGGATAATATCGCTCTACAAAAACGCACCAGGCACTTTCCCAATTCGGGGACCTAACATCACTGCAATAATCAAGGAGAGTATAAAAGGAAATATTTTTTAAATCACTTTTCATTACACTCCAAAACGACTAAGTTGAATAATCAGAATTTAATTTTACAGCAATTTTCTTTGATTACAAATATTATTTTTATTATTTAGATTTGCATTTAATATAGAAAATATATTCAATAATGTCAAGAATTTTTTATATCAGCGCGTAAATGTTCTCCGATGCCCTCCGCCATTCATTGGTTCATTAACGCTAAACTAACTAATATTGTTTAGTCAGATTGCTTTTTTACATCCCCCCTGTCCCCCCTTCAAAGGGGGGAATCAAGTAACTCCCCCTTCAAAAGGAAAGAACCAAGTAAGTCCCCCTTTGAAGGGGGATTTAGGGGGATGTTTAATTGGCTAAATAATAAAAAAAAAATCATCTGATATCTAAATTTGCTAAGTAGTACCAATCATCAAACGTGGAATGCTGTTCTCCATTTTTCCCTTGACATCTTCCTTTTTTTTCAATAACTTTAGACCGAAGATTTAAATTGCCGGAAAAAAACCAACAACTTCGGGCACAGAGATTTTATTTCGTCCGATTCTGCACCCCGACTACATTTCTCTTTTCGCATCCGGCAGAATGAGAAAAATTGGCCTAAAATGAACATCGCCGTTCCAAAACTCAATCGCATCATTTTGTATTTTTTGTCCGGGATCGTGTTGCCGTGCATTATTTTGGCGTACTTTGCGCTGCGCGGAATTCGCAACGACACGGCGCTGACAGAGAAAAAAATTGTTACCGCGCACCAACGGGCAGCAAAGAAAATTTTAGCCGCTATCAACGAACAAATCAGACAAACAGAGTTAGCCGTTCGCCGTCAATTTTTCTCACGCGGGATCATCGTAACCAATTTCAAAAATTCCGCATGGGAAAATAATCTCGATTCTCTTCCCTGGTATGCAATCTTCACCGCCAGGTCTGATGGCGAAATGGAATTTCTTCACCCCGGGTTGCTTTTCTTCTCTGACGATGAAAAATATTTAGAACTTGAGCAAATTCAGACCCAATTTCCACGCGCTGATTATTTTGAATTTCAAACAAAAGAATACAACAAAGCGATCACAATCTATCGTTCCGAATTAACAAAAAGGAAAAATAAAAATTCACAAGGAGTAATTTTACTCGCACTCGCCCGCTTGTACAGAAAAAATAATAACCTCAAACAGGCGCACATCACCTATCGTCTTCTTTCGGAAAAATTCAAGGGGAATCGGGAGACGGGGGAAATTCCCTTGAATTTGATTGCTGGCACTGCAATGGCAGAGCTGAGATTAGCGCAACAAGACACGTTCGCCGCGGCGGATAATTTTTTTCAATTATTCGAAAATCTGACGCAGCGAGAATGGTATTTGACTCGCTCCGAATATTTTTTCTATTTGAAGAATATCAAAAATTCGCTGGATAATTTAATGAAATCAGCGCTGGCTAAATCACAATTTCAAAGCAAATACGATAGTCTGAATGCCATTGTTCGGAAAGAAAAACTAATGGCAGAAAAATTGCTTGCTTTTGAAACGGATTGCCGCAGATCAATCGCCGAAAAAATTCCGACCGATTCCGCGGTGCGTCATCTTTCGCTCACCGCTCAAAACCGCGAGTATTTTTTGAGCTTGCTGCCTGAAAGCTTAAAGGCAAAAGTGCAGTCAGGAATTTCGCTGGGAATCCTCTGGGATGAGGAAAAATTGATTGACAGGATCAGTACTCCGCAATTTCGGAAAAAACTGGCGCTGAAGAATTCCTGCTATCGCATCCTGGGTAAAAATAAAAACGTCCTGTTTTGCTCGGAAAATTTCGAAGCCGGGAAAATGACTGTGCGGACAAATCTTGTCGATGATTTTCCGCCGTGGACGATTGAATTTTACCAAAAAGACCTGCATCTTTTTGAAAATTTTCTCAAATTGCGGCGCAGCATTTATTTGTACTCATTTTTACTCATCGCCGGAATTCTGGGTTTCGGACTCGTGTTAACTTCCATCAGCATCACCCGCGAGATCGAGCTGGCGAAACTGAAATCCGACTTCGTTTCCACAATTTCCCATGAATTGCGCAGTCCGCTCACCTCCATTCGACAATTGGCGGAAATGTTACAGCGCGGCAGAGTGCCCACTGCCGACCGAAAACAAAAATATTACGACGTAATTGTCGAACAAAGCGAAAAACTATCGCTGCTAATCAATAATATTCTGGATTTTTCCAAAATTGAAAGCAAAAAAAGACGATTTGATTTTGAATTGATTGATTTCGGTAAATTTCTCGCTGTTCTGCTGATTTCTCCCATCGAACGTCTCCAGGAAGAAGGTTTTAAAATTGAAACTGAAATCCAAAAAGGAATGCCAAAAATTTCAATTGACCGCGCCGGATTGGCCCAGGTCATCAATAATTTGCTGGACAATGCGGCTAAATATTCTGACAAAAGGAAAAAAATCATCATTCGCTGCTATCGCGAAAAAAGTGAGATTATTTTTTCGGTGCAGGATTTCGGCATCGGCATCCCTGCCGACGAGCAGGGCAAAATTTTTGACAAATTTTATCGCAGCAGAGATGACTCGGTGCGCACAAAAATCAAAGGCAGCGGCTTGGGCTTGACTCTGGTGAAGCTGATCGTTGAAGCGCATCGCGGCAAAATAGACGTTGTTAGCGAAGTAGGCAAAGGCAGCACGTTTAAAATTAAATTGCCAATTTTGAATTGAAACTTGACAAAAAAATAGAAGAGAATAATTTGTCAGGGGAATTTGTCTTTTCCCAAAAATTTCAACAATTAGCAAAATCCAGATTATCCTGTAAATCCTGTCGAAACTTTTTTGAAAAAATCAAATAAACAGGCTTAAAAATGGCAAAAATTCTCATCATCGAAGACGACAAAAATATCCGCATGGCGCTGACTGATGACCTGGAATTTGAGGGATACGAGGTTGAGCAAACTGCTGACGGTAAGAATGGTCTGAGTCGAGCGCAAAAGGAAAAATTTGATCTAATCATTCTCGACATTATGCTTCCCGAAATGAATGGTTTTGATGTCTGTCGCGAATTGAGAAAAACAGACACCTTTACCCCTATTTTAATGTTAACTGCAAAAAGCGAGGAAATCGACAAAATTTTGGGTCTGGAGCTTGGTGCCGATGACTATGTTACCAAACCGTTTAGTCCGCGTGAATTACTGGCTCGAGTCAAGGCATTGTTACGCCGTAGCAAAAATACTGAACGCGAAATCGCATGTTTTTATTTTGGCGATATTGAACTGGATTTTAAAAAATACAGCGCTAAAAAAGGTGGCGAGTCAATTTACTTTACCGCTTTGGAATTTTCTTTACTCCACTTCCTGGTTAAACATAAAAACGAAGTGATAACGCGCGACCAACTGTTGGATGCGATCTGGGGCAGTGATGTTTACGTGACCCAACGAACAGTTGATACGCACATTGCTAACTTGCGCAAGAAAATAGAAAATGATCCGGCAAAACCAAAATACATCGTAGGCGTGCGAGGTGTGGGGTATATGCTTGCTGTTGAACAATAGGTTCGGTTCTGGATTTGTAATTTTGGATTGCAGACAACATATTCTGAATGATAAATTTTGAGCCACAAACGGAAAGCCACAATCAAAAATCTAACATAAAAAAATCAATGAAAAATCTATCCCTACAATTAAAATCTTTACTCTTTTGCCTATTAACAATTTTCATTTTTTCCCATGGAGTTCGATCTCAGGGAGTGATTTTTCAAGCTGGCTTATATGCAGAAGAAGTAGAAGGTGATTTGAACAAAGCCCTGTACTATTACCAGCAGATTGTCCTGCTCTATCCGGAAAATCGCTTTTTGGCAGCAAATGCATTGCTTCATATTGGCTTGTGTTATGAAAAATTAGGGGAGGAAAAAGCATCTCAATCTTACCAGAGAATTGTAACGGACTATGCAGATCAACTCGAAATTGCTGCCATAGCGAGAAAGAAACTATTGAGCTTAAAAAAGCCACCAGCAACAAATAAGTTGGTAAAGTACTATTTTGAACGCTTGACTCTTGATCCAATGACTGCGGTCTCTTTCGATGGAAAATTCTTTGCTTTCACAGACTGGACAACTGGAAATTTAAAGATTAGAAATTTGAAAAATAGGGCTGAAGAAAAAATAACCAACATTGATTGGTCAAAAACACATAAATTTGCTTATCATCCTGTCTGGAGCAGGGATAGTAAACATATTGCATACAGCCAGTATCGCGCAATTAATTTTATTGAATTACATATAGTGACAACATTTAATAAAAAAAATATAGTGGTATATTCAAATCCTAAATTCATGATTTTCCCCCATGATTGGACGCCGGATGGTAAAAAAATTCTATGCGAAATTTTTAACAACTTATATTCATCTAACCCAGAACACTATTTAGCCCTAATTTCAACTGATGGCAATTTGGAGAAAATAACCCAATTAGGTTCCCAAACGCGTGGGCTAAAATTTTCTCCTGATGGCAAATTTGTAGCTTATGATTTATTAAAGTGGAATCAAAGGCACATTTTTATTTATAATTTTAAAGATAAACAAGAAGTAAAGATAACAAAAGGGAAGTCAGGTTACGTTGGTTTTGAAAGCCCAATATGGGGACCCGATGGAAAATTATTATTATATCGCAGTCAAGGTCGCGGCATCCCGGATCTTTGGGCAACACCAATAAAAAATGGCAAACCCTTTGGCGATTCTTACATTGTACTTTCTGATCTTGTTGGCTCATTATTGTCCATGAAAGGGCTGGGGAAAAACCACATTACAAGCTCAAGTCTTAACATAACATCGAATAAAAAAGAAAATGTCAATTTCGAAGAAGAATTTAATTCGTCGAATTTGGATGATGCCTGGACAGTTTCAGGGTGGGAAAAAACAAATGTTTATGATTATCAGTCTTTTGGCAGATATTCACTATCTGATAATCCGGGTTATCTCCGATATTATTTAGATCCTGCCATGGTCCCGGGAAACGCTATCAATTATATGCCAAGTTTTACAGAGTGGTGGTTTTGGTATTACCCCGCACTCGAAATTAGCCGTCCAATTTATGGCAGACAGTGGGTACTTGAAGCACGTGCCACATATTCGATGGTTGATGGTGTAAATTCTCGGGTTTTTCTGTTTAAAATATTATTTGCCGATACTAAAGTCTTTGATGCTACTCTTTCAATTACAAGAGGGAA
>JAADFU010000114.1 GCA_013152715.1 Calditrichota bacterium | reverse complement strand
ATGCGCTGCTGTTGAATAGCGTGCTCGAAACATTATCCGCCGACGGAAAGATTTCATTGAAAAATAACATTGCTGCGCTGCAAAGCAAAGGCATGGCTTTGTCCGATGTGCAAAAAAGAATGACGGAAAAAATTGCTCGAAAACTTTACGACGAAGCCTTTGCCACATCAAATCCGGAACAGCTTGCAGATGAATTGAGAATAAGCACCAAAGAAGTCGAAGAGTATCTGCAGATTCTGCTGGAATTGGAGCGAATCATTCGCGCAGAGAAAAATATTTATTTCCACAAAGACAGGGTGAAGGAAGCGCAGGAAAAATTAAAGCAGTTTTTCAATGATCACGATCAAATCACGGTGGGAGAATTCCGACAAATCGTGAATACCAGCCGCAAATACGCGCTGCCGTTGCTGAACTATTTCGACTCTGTCGGCTTTACGGTTCGGCAGCAGGAATTTCGCGTCCTGAACGGAGAGTTTTAATCGGATTCAGGGAATCCAAAGAGATAAAAATTTTCATCCGTGTAAATTTCGACAAGGAAATTAGTAAATTTCGATTTGTCCATTTTAGTGGGAATTAGAACATATTTCGCCTGATATTTTTTCAATATTTGTTTTCGAATCTCCACACTCGCTGTATCGGAGAAGAACGTTTCATTGTCTTTCAGCCGGTCGTAATAGTCCGGCATGAACGGATTGGAGTGTTTCACGCCAACGACTTTGCAGCCAATAATCGCCGGAAGCAACCAGGATTCGTCCAGAGGTGCCAAAACAACGTCGTTTGTGTTGATAAACAGGTCTATTTTTTGATAAATTCTAAAAATATTGAAATTTGAGTGGGTTCCGATGGGGGTGTTTTCTTTTAAATCATCGAAAATACCCAGCCAATGCGTTGAATTTTTTATTTCTTTGGCGCCGAAAAAGATCAGAAACAGTGAGAATACAGTGAACGTGAGTTTACCCCTGAAATTTGTCTCTGTTCTTTTCAGAAATAAGACAATGGAGATGTGAAGGAAAAAGACCAGATAAACAATGTAGCGGCCGAAGACAGAATTGTGCAATACGAAATAGTTGAAAAAATACACAAAAAGAACCGCAAAGAAACCGGTAATAATGAAATTTGCTCTGAGTTCTTTTTTATTTAAAAAAATAAGCGGTAACCCAATCAGCGCGGGAAAAATTTTCCCGACTACGCCCTGGTAAAACAGACGGTAATTTCCTGAAAAGTTCATGGCGGCGAAATCGTGGGACTTGCCGACAGCGTCCCAGATCGGGAAAAAAGGCCAAATCATGCTCATCGGGAAAACGAGTATCAATCCGAACAACAGCATAGCTTTTCTTGTCAAAGAAAGTTCTTGTTGGAAGATAATTTTGATAGCAGTTGCCAGAATCAGAAAGGAGCCGGTTACCGGATGACTGATAAACGCGATGGTTGCTAAAAAAATAAGCAGCAATTGTGTCATTGCTTTGCGAGAATTCCCGTAGTCGCTCAAAATGATCAAGCTCAGGGAGAAAGAAAACCAATACGGATAAACGCTGGTCAGAGGCAAAAGTCCAAAATTGTAAAATCCGCTCCAGGGCCAGGGATTGTTCCAGAAAAAAAACAAAGTCAGAGCCAACGGTAATGCAAATTTTGTTGAAGAAGTCAGGAATCGGGAAAGTCTGGTCAGCGCAAACAAGAAAAGCCCAATGTTGAATGCGCCGATGAGCGGAAAAAGGTAAATCGGATGTAAATCGGTAATTTTTGCCGCGAAGCCCCAGAAAAAATGGTAGGGCGAAAGCAGGTGAGAAGGGTCTGCCGATAAAACATAAGGATTTTCCGGGTGAAGCAGATTTCTGGAAAATGAGAACATTGCCGCCAGATGTTCCCAGTAATCCGCTGTGCCGGAAAAATTGACAAAAATTGCGGAGAGGAAAGTATAAGCAATTAACAAAATCGAAAAGCAGATGAAAGATTTTTTTGCCGTTAGCAGATTAATAGTGGAATCGAGAAAATTGTCTGTTTTTGTCCTGATCAGCATTTTGGCATTCCTAAGTATTTAACGTTTATGCCGATTTCCTGCGTGGGAGTGCAAAATTAACACCCTTATTTAAAATAGCATTTTTTTATTTAATCGCAACATAATTTTTTGTATTTTATCAAAATTAACAGCTAATCAGAGGATTTCCAATGTCAGAAAAAGAAAAGAAATACAAAGATTTGACCATCCTTAAATCCGGCGCAGCGACATACCCGGAGACACCGGAAGAAGCCAAATTGGAGACTTTCGACAATCAATATCCTGACCGGGAATATTGGATTACTTTTGATTGCCCGGAATTTACCGCACGGTGTCCCATCACTAATCAGCCGGATTTCGGAAAAATTACCATTCATTACGTGCCGGACAAAAAATGCATTGAAAGCAAGTCTTTGAAGCTTTACCTGTTTTCTTTTCGCAATCACAACACATTCCACGAGGAAGTTGTCAATCGAATTCTGGACGATGTCGTTGCCGCTTGCCAGCCGAGGAAAGCGTTCGTTTTTGGCGATTTCAATCCGCGCGGGGGCATTAGTATTCGCGTCAAAGCGCGTTACGAGAAAAAATAAGATGTCAGAAGAAGTGAGCCTCTTTTTCTTTAGCGGACGATATCTACGAAAAGGGCTTGCAATCTTGAGCAAAATTCGTTATATTTCTGCGTCTTGTGCGCCGGGCAAAGAAATCGAGCGTCAATTCGCAGAAAAAAAATTATAGTGAATCGAAAAATCGACTGCTATTGAAATGGAACCGCTATCCCGAAAGCAAGAGCTAATCTATTACATTTTCCTCGTCGGCGTGATTTTATGGTGCGGCTTGATTTTGCTGGCGCCTTATCTTGCCTCGCGCGGTCATTCATTTTCTTCAGGAATGATTTATTTTTTCTTCTCCAAAGTTTGCCATCAAATGGCTTCTCGATCATTTTTTATTTTCGGTCATCAATTGGCGGTTTGCTCGCGATGTACGGGAATTTATTTCGGCTTTTTTGCCTCGACTTTATTTTTCTTTCTGCTGATAAAAATGAAAAAATTTTCCCATATTTCCCCTCGGGTTTTGCTAGTTGCCGTTTTTGCATTAATCTTTGATTTCGCAGTGGGATTCACCGGAGTGGGAAATAACACCATGACGAGTCGCTTCGTTACCGGTTTTTTGACCGGAGCAATTGCCTTATTTTTTGTGTTGCCGGGAGCGCTGGAATTGGGAAAAAAATTGTCAACTAAAAATAAAAAATGAGTCAGAAAACGGAGATGTCGCATGAACGAAAAACCTGACAAAATGCAACCCGCTCTTTTCGGCGGCTTGACTATTGCTCTCATTTCATCCGTGCCGCTTATCAGTTTCGTCAACTGCTTTTGCTGCGCCGGCGTGATGTTTGGCGGATTTGTCGCCGTTCATTTTTACAACAAAAAGCTTGTGGAACTGGAGACTGTCAAATTGGAATCAAGCGATGGGGTGACTTTAGGTCTCATGTCCGGCGCTTTTGGTGCCATTATCGGAACAATTTTTAGTTCTTTGATTGGCACCAATGTTCAGCAACAATTGCAAAAAATGATGGACTATTCTCAGGAATTGCCGCCTGAGTTGGAGGATGCGTTGATCCGGTTGAGCCAATATCAGGAAGGTTTCACGTTGATCATTTTGAGCTTTTTGCTTTCTCTGGTAATTTATTCGATTTTTGCAATTATCGGCGCTTTGATTGCCGTTTCGCTGACAAATAAGCGGAGAATAGTTCAGTAGATGAAAAAAACAACTTACACCATCAAGGACTGGCCTGTCAATGACAGACCTCGTGAGCGATTGATTA
The DNA here is from genome assembly GCA_013152715.1 of Calditrichota bacterium. Taxonomy (NCBI): domain Bacteria; kingdom Pseudomonadati; phylum Calditrichota; species Calditrichota bacterium. Next base: position 17,114 of record JAADFU010000114.1, on the reverse strand, counting down.
AATTTGGAGCAGATAAATTGCAGGATGCGGAATTGTTGGCCATCTTGCTGCGAGTGGGCGATAAAGAAAATACGGCAATCGATCTCGCAAGAAAGCTCATCCAACATTTCGGCACTTTTCGCGAACTGGATTCGCGGTCAATTAGCGAAATCTGTGAAATTAACGGCATTGGTCCCGCCAAAGTCGCTCAAATTAAAGCGGCGCTGGAAATTGGCAAACGTCTGGCGAGCGAAAAGACAAAAAACAAGCCGCGGCTCATGCGAGCGGAGGATGTGTTCCATCTTGTCGGGCCTTACATGCGCGACACCAACCGCGAGGAATTCAAGATAATTTTGCTGACATCGCGCAATAATTTGATTTTGGAAAAAACGCTATTTGCGGGAAGCCTGACGGAGAGCCTGGTAAATGTGCGCGAAATAGTCAAGGAGGCGCTTAATCTGTCCGCGGCTTCAATTATTTTTGTGCATAATCACCCCAGCGGCGATCCGACGCCAAGTTTAGAAGACAAAAGAATCACCAAGCAACTCACGGATGCCTGTAGATTAGTCGATGTCAGGCCTTTTGATCACATCATTATCGGGAAGGACAGTTTTTTTAGCTTTGCTGAACACGGCTTAATGTGAGTTAAAAAATTGTCATTTTTGACATTATGTTAACGGCAGATTTCCATAATTTTTATTGACTTTGAATTTATTTTTTATTATAATAGCACAAGAAATTTTTGCTTTCGCTTCATCCGATTTAATCTTCACTTTTAAAAATACCACAAGGTATCATCTTTACAATTGAGGAAATGAATTGTAACATTTTAATTCCAATTCTGTTAATCTCTAAATGTTCTTCCAATATGGAGGTATCAAATGGCAGAAACGTTTAATCATGATGTGTTAATTTTAGGATCTGGACTGGCAGGTTTGAGGGCCGCGGTTGAAATTTCCCTACGGAGCAAGGGTAAAGTCGATGTGGGGATCATTTCGAAAGTACAATTGATGCGATCTCACTCAGTTGCTGCAGAGGGCGGAACCGCCGCCGTTCTCCGAGAGGATGAAGGGGACAGTTTTGATTTGCATGCCTGGGATACAATCAAGGGAAGTGATTTTTTAGCAGATCAAGATGTTGTTTATCGATTTGTTAAGGAGTGTCCTGCTGAAATACGGCGGCTTGATCGCTGGGGAATTCCCTGGAGTCGTCGTGAAGATGGCCGAATAAATCAGAGACCTTTTGGCGGCCATGGTTACCCTCGAGCAGTTTTTGCTGCTGACAAAACCGGTTTTTTTGAAATGCAAACGCTTTACGATACGCTTCTGAAATACGACAACGTGACTCGTTACGATGAGTGGTTTGTTACTTCTCTAATCGTCGAGGACGGGGAATTTCAGGGAATGACAGCAATTGACATGACGACCGGTAAATTTCATGTCTTTAGAGGCAAGGCGCTCATTATTGCTTCCGGCGGTATCGGCCGTATTTCAGGCTTCACAACTTACTCACACACCGTAACCGGCGACGGCATCGCCATGGCTTATAAAGCCGGACTTCCATTAAAAGACATGGAATTTGTCCAGTTTCACCCCACAGGCTTGATTCCAACGGGAATTTTAATGACAGAAGCCTGTCGCGGTGAAGGTGGTTATCTGAGAAACAACAAAAACGAGCGTTTTATGGAGCGATATGCTCCGGGGAAAATGGAATTAGCGCCGCGGGATATTGTTTCTCGTTCGATCATTACAGAAATTAACGAAGGTCGCGGATTTCCGGGCCCCAGGGGACTGGATTTTGTGCATCTTGATCTGACGCACCTTGGCGCAGATAAAATTAATGAGAGATTAGGCTTCATCCGCGAATTGACGATGAAATTCGTCGGCGTTGATCCGGTTCACGAGGCAATTCCTATCAGGCCTGTGTGGCACTATTTGATGGGCGGTATCGATACGGATATTAACGGCAAGGCTGATGGCACAAAAAATATCTGGGCTGCCGGGGAGGCTGGTTGCGAAAGTCTTCACGGGGCGAATCGATTGGGAACTAATTCGACGGCAGAGTGCCTTGTTTACGGGAAAATTACCGGCGAAGAGGTTGTAAAATATGTCGATGGGAAGAAATTTCCAAACCTGAACGATGACGCTGCAAAGAAAGAAGATGACCGCATTTTCAATGATCTTATGAAGAAAGATGGCAAAGAATCAGTTTACGAGCTGCGTTCTGAAGTGAGAGATATCATTGACAAACACATGCCTGTCTATCGCACCGGCGACAAAATGGAAGAAGGGCTGAAACGAATCCGCCAAGTCAAAGAACGCTATAAAAACATTACTGTTCGCGATAAGAGCCGGGTGTACAATACCGACCTGGTTTTCGCGCTGGAACTTGGTTTTATGATTGATGTCGCTGAAGTTGTCATAAAAAGCGGATTTACTCGGCAAGAATCCCGTGGCGGGCATGCTCGTTTAGATTTTCCCAAACGCGATGATGACAAATGGCTGAAGCACACCGTCGCTACGGTTACAGATGATGGTCCGAAACTGAGTTACAAGCCAGTCGCCATCACGACCTGGAAACCTGTAGAACGAAAGTATTAGGAGGAAAAAATGAAAACTGTGGTCCAGGAGAAACGTACAAAACCCAATCGGTTAGGACTTGCGGGTTGGATTTATGGCGGGAGATATGGGATCGAACGTTATTTGTTTATTCTTCACCGACTAACCGGATTAGGCATTTTATTATATTTTATGATTCATATTTTTGTCGCCGCTCAGAAAATCCATGGCGAAACCGCATGGAACGCTGCGATGGCAGGTGTGAAAGGGACTATTTTTCACATCGGTGAATATCTGGTATTTGTTGCCATTATATTTCATGGCCTGAATGGGTTACGATTGATTTTATCGGAATTCGGTTTGATTTTAGGGAAGCCGAAAAGACCCATTTACCCTTATACATCAGCAAACATGAGAATTCGTATTTTTACGTATATCATCATGCTGTTAGCTGCTATTTTTATTGTAATCGGTGGATACGACTTTTTCTTGATTCATTGACTTTAAGGAGGCATACATGCGAGAGTCAACTTATTGGTTTTGGCATTTAATAGCAGGCGCCGTGATCATCGTCGTTCTGGGCATACATTCCGCTGTGATGCATTTGGATAGTATTTTGCAGGCATTAGGTTTCATGTCCGCGGGAGATGTCCTTTCTTATGCCAGCGTAATGGCGCGTGCAAAATCTGTGGCGTATTTGGTGATTTACCTGCTTTTGACGGGATTTGCACTCTACCATGGATTCTATGGATTGCGTTCAATGATATTGGAGCTTTCTTTGCCCAAAGGAGTGCAAAAACTTATAAATATCGTCATCGTAATTGTCGGTTTGGCACTTTTCGTTTATGGTGCTTATGCGGTTATTGACGGCTATACAATCGCGAACTCTTAGGAGGAATAACTAATGAGCAAAACCAATGATAATAGTAATCCTCAAAACGTGGAAACAAAAGATATTATGTTTAAGCTTTATCGTTTCGATCCGGATGTGAATGATAAGCCACGATTTGACACTTTTATCGTCCCGGTCATTAAGGGATGGACTGTTTTAGATGCAATTATGTACATCAAAGAGGAGTTGGATAGCTCAATTTCTTATCGCGCATCATGCCGCATGGGAATTTGCGGCTCATGCGCTATGGAAATCAACGGAAAGCCGCGACTCGCTTGCCAGACTCAGGTTATTTCGGAACTTCAAAGCAAAGAAGTTGTCGTGAAACCTTTGGCGAACTATCCGGTAATAAAAGACGTTGTGCCCGATCTTGAACCGCTGTTTCATCACCACGAAAATATGAAGCCATTTTTGATTCGTGATGACGAAGAAAAAGCGATTGAGAATCCGGAAGGTGAGCTCTATCAAACTCCTGACGAATTAGAAGAATATTTGCAATTCTCTTATTGCATTAAGTGTGGCGCTTGTTTGGCTGCCTGTCCTGTCGTCGGAACAGACCCTGAATTTCCGGGACCGCAGCCTTTGACTCAGGCCTACCGTTATTGCATTGATACGCGTGACGATGGGTTTAGCCTGAGGCAATTGGCGCTGGACAATCCTCATGGCGTCTGGCGCTGCCATTTTGCCGGCGCTTGTTCTGAAGCTTGCCCTAAGGGTGTGGACCCGGCGTTTGCCATTCAGTTGCTGAAGCGGGAAATTACGGCAAGAAAGTTTGGCAAGAAAACAGAACCGGCTGGTAAAGCAAAACAGCCGGAAAATGTGGAACGGTGGAAAGACGTACCTTATCCGCCGGAGAAAACAGTAAAGTAAATTCTTTTTGAAAAGGCAGATTTTTTTGAATCTGCCTTTTTCACATTCATAGGTTTTCGCCAAAAAAAATGCGGATGCCGATCCTGTTGTCCATGTTTGTCATTTTTTCTCTGTCAATTCAAATCTTATGAAAGAAAAAATCTACAAATATTTGAAAGAACAGCAACAAGGCGCTCCTTCATCAGAGTTGCTGGAGATTTTTTTCATACTTTATTAGAAGCATTGCTGGTTGAAAATCAAGCGATCAATGAATTCAATCCATCGTTGAATGTTCAGGTAAAAATTCATCCTTTTCGTGTTGACAAATACGAAAGAAAATATTATATTCTATTTCTGCCGACTGCGGAAGCAGGAAAGGTAAATTTATCTTTCATCGCCGGAATCAAGCGGGCGGCAGCATTCATCGCCGGGAAAAATGATGAAAATTTAACGGAGATTGTGAGGGAAATAGTGAGGGAGTTTTTCTTTTCAGAGAAACTCAAACATTCTTTTTACTCAAAAGAACAAATTGAAGTTGTCTGGCGCTGGTTTGCGGCGAACAAAGAGTTCGCCAATTATCTTGACATCAGTCGATTTTCCGGCGTCGATGCATGCACGGAAGCAATTGTAAATTATCTTAATGATAGCGATCTCTTTTCTTCACATATTTGGTACGTTGAATCTTAGCGCAAATTCAAAAGAAAAATTCAAACGAAAAGGGAATTTTCTAATATGGCGAAATTTTTTAAGCTTGCGTTCTTTTTCTCCTTGCTGATTTTTGTGTCCTCTTCTTTTTCACAGACAAAAACTTTCATCAACAGCTTACAGGGAACGTCTCAGCCCCCGAAGGTGGCACTATCTCACTCATCAACTGCGAATATTGAATTTCACATAACAATTCCATACTATCAGAAAAGCGAAGAATCAATTGACGCTCGTTCGTTTGATCTTTTGAAAATAGAAAATTTTAATGGGAAAAATGACGTGGGACAGCCGGACGTACCCTTGATGGGGAAAATGATTTTGCTGCCTAATGATTCACCGATTTCTGTTTCCATTCACGGAGAAAAATACATCGAACTGGACAATGTCTTTATTGCGCCGGTAGCTCCGCCAGCGCCGGAAAATAAGAAGCCTCTGCGCGCATGGATTGATAATTCCATTTACCAAAAAGCAGCGTTTTTCCCCAAACAACTGGCGTGGACTGAACCAGTGAAAATTATGCGCGGCTATCGAATGACGACGCTTTGGATTTCGCCACTTCAATTTAATCCCGTAAAAAAGAAAGCGAGAATTTATTATGATTTTCAGGTTTCAGTCAATTTTGAAAATTCCCAGCCGATAAACTATTCGGGACGTTTGAAATCGGCTGTTTTTGCAAATTTATTAAAAAAAACGGTTTCTAACTGGGAATTATCCCAAAAATTCGCGCGGACGGAAAATACAATCGAATCCCAATACGACTTTTTTACCGGTTGCGACTATTTGATTATTACCCACCCTCGTTTTGCCGTTGCGGCTCATTTGCTTGCGGAATGGGAAAGAATGCGCGGGCTGAACAGCAAAGTCGTTGATGTCCAGGAAATCGGGGACGATGCTCAATCCATTCGAAACTTCATTCAATACGCCTATGAGCATTGGAATCCAGCGCCAACTTATGTGGTTTTTTTAGGCGACGCCGAGTTCATTCCGACGAATTACTACACGAAACACTCGAGCGAGGACAACGGTACAATTGGCACCGATCTTTACTACACCACTGTCGATGGCAGCGATTATTTTCCCGATATCATTTCAGGGAGAATCCCTGTTGACGAGCCCATTGAAGCCAATTCTTTCGTGGAAAGGCTAATTCAGTACGAGAAAAACCCTGTCGCTGATCCTTCTTTTTATCAAAATATTGTCGTCGCCTCATATTTCCAGGACGACGATGACACGGATACCCCCAATTACAATGAACGCGATGGTTACGAAGACAGGCGTTTCGTGCTCACAAGCGAAGAAATGCGAGATTTTTTGTTAAATCAGGGCTATCAGGTGGAGCGAGTTTACACTGCCAAACCTGCCGTGGATCCGCAATTTTACAACAACGGAAGTTACGCAAGTGGCGAGAGGCTGCCTCAGGAACTTTTGCGCAGCAAAGGTTTTACCTGGGACGGCGACGCCCGTGATATTTCCAATGCCATTGAGCGAGGTTGTTTTTTAGTGTCGCATCGAGATCACGGTTCGCGAAATGGCTGGGGAGATCCTTCTTACCAGATCGGCGATGTAAAAAGTCTGGCAAATGGGGACAAGTTGCCTGTCGTGATGAGTATCAATTGCGCCACTGGCTGGTACGATAACGAAACCGACGATGATGCCACCGGGACAAGCGCAGCGGCGGAGTGTTTTGTGGAAGCCTGGATTCGCAATTTGCACGGCGGTGCCGTAGCTGTATTTGGTGCTACACGGGTGAGTTACAGCGGCTATAATGATGCTCTGGCAAAAGGAATTCTCGATGCGATCTGGCCCCGGTTTCTGCCCGACGATCCGGCGGAAATCAGCACTGCCAGCCTAGGAGAAGCTCTGAATTACGGAAAATTAGTCATGGCGTCGCAATACAGCGCCAATAAAACAAGACTGGTGGAGTTCGAAGAATTTCACTTTTATGGCGACCCGGCAATGCAAATCTGGACACAATTTCCCCAGGAGTTGCAGGTTTCGCACAGCGATACGCTGCGTTTGAATCAAACGAGCCTTTCTGTTGCCGTCAACGTTCCGGAAGCGGTAGTTTCCCTGGTGCAAGGGACACAACTGCTCGCGACCGAGAGAACGAATCAGAGCGGAGAAGCTAACCTGCATTTCAGCCCCATCAGCGCGGACTCTTCGGTTACATTGGTTGTGAGAAAGCAAAATTACAAACCCTACATTGCTGACTTGGCAGTTATTGCGTTGCCGTCGGGGGCAATTATTCTTTCTTCCGTTGAGATGGAAGATGAGAACGATGATCACGAAATTAATATCGGCGAAGAGGTACGCTGGAGTTTCTTGTTTGAAAATAAGAGCCAGTCGCCGGCGGAAAATATCGAATTGTCGCTTGTGACAGAAGATAGTTTTATTGTTCTCAAAAAAGCAAATTGCACAATCCCGTGGATTGATGCGGGGGAGAGAGCTGCAATTGACTCTCTGATTTTTGTCGTCGGCGCGAATTGTCCCGACGGCCATTTTGTGAGCATGAATCTACGTATTGTCAATTCATCTGACACGTTAAATTATCCGCTTGATTTTAAGGTGCGGGCAGGCGTTGCGGAAATTTCTGTTTCGCCCATTTTGCTCGCTGAAAATATGCAGCCAGGCGACTCTTTGTACACTGAGCTTTTCATTCAAAATGATGGATTTGGCGCCGGGAAATTTTCTGTAAAAGATGATTCGCGCAAATATGTTGCCATCGGTGATACGGTGAAAAAATTGTGGCTTGCTACAAAAGAAGGCTGCGGAAATGTTTTTTACATGAAGGAGGACGAAAATCTCCTCGGCTTCAACTTTTTTATGAAAGTAGATTCGGCAACTGATGTTTCATACTTCATTTACCAAGGCGATCACCTGACCGGAAATTATGTCTTGAAATGGCACAAATTAGATCATGTTGAAGAAATTGGTGTAAATTACTACGGAACCGGCCTGGTTAATTTGGCTTTGATGAAGAACAAATATTATTATTTTGGCGTGAGTTGGACGAATGATGAGACAAAAATTTGCCGTTCTGATAAATATCCGCCGGTTGTGTTTCCTTTTGGCACTTTGACAACGGGGACAGTGAACGCCGGTGGAATGTCCCCGACTGACACGATAAAGCAAAGTTATGGCAGAATATTTACTTTTGTGCAGCAAGTGGATTTTGGTACCACGGATTGGTTGGAAATTCCGGTTCAGGAGAAAACACTTTTGCCAAAAGAAAACTTCAATTTCCCCGTAACAATCAAAGCGCCTTTAAGCGATACTCTTTTGCAAACTAATTTGATTGTCGCAGCGGAGAGCTCTACAAAAGATTCGCTGATAATCCCGGTTGCAATCACCACTTCCGGTGATGCAGAAATTGCGCTCAATGTCGCCGGTGTGAGGGATGACGGCAATCAGGACGGCGAAATTAATCCCGGCGAAACTGCGGCGTTGTCCGTGCTGATCAAAAATTTGGGCAGTCAGCCGCTGGCAGGGGTAACCTTAACAGTTGCCGCGGACGACACAGTGGTTGGTATTTTGGATGAAAACGTTACTATTGATCAACTTGATGCTGGTGAACAAAAACTTGTTGATGCATTTGTGATCAGGGTGAGTCCTTTTGCTCTGCCGGAACACACTATTTCTCTGCTGATTAACGCGGAGTATGACAACGGAAAAACAAAGCAACTGATTTTCCCCCTCACTGTAAAAGCAGGGCAGCCTGTTGTAGATGTTTTTCCCGACACAATCGTCGCTGTAGCAGACACATTTCTGCAGATGATAGATGAAAAAATTACAATTTCTAATAATGGCTATGGCGCTTTTCCGTTTAAAATAATCAATCCAATTCAGCAGGAATACTCGATTGGAATTCCCAGCGATCAACCTGCTCTGGCAATTTCCAATGGCTGCGGAAATGTCTATTTCTTTGTCAAAAGCACAATTTTGCAGAGCGTGGAGATGGATTTCCAGGTTACCAGCGGCGGCAGAATTTATTTTTTCGTTTATGAGTCTGAATCGGACAGGGGAGATTTCAGCCGAATTTATTACAGCTCAATCGATGTCGCTGAAACGGGAAATGTGTGGGTCGCTTCCAAACGAATCAATCTGGCGCTGAAAAAAAATCATTTTTACTACATTGGAGCTTGCTGGCAGGGAGAAATGAAAATTGTTCGTTTGCAGCAAGCCGCTCCTGTTGCGTTTCAGACTTTTCAGGTCGCTGCCGGGTCATTTGCCGCTTCGGGATTTCCGCCACAGGAATTGATTAGCATCAACAATACGACTCCCATGTTGCTGGCGCAAAAGATCGTGCTTGGCCAGGGAACCTGGATGAAAACAGGCAACGCGACGGATGTTCTTTATCCCGGAGAATCAATAGAATTGCCGGTTCAATTTTTTGCCAATGAATCAGACACCGTTCTGACCTCAGAAATTTTCATTAAATCGCTTGATGCTGATTTTTCAAATAAAACAGTACCCGTGAAGTTTCATATCAACGCCGTTGCGACTTCGGTTGATGAACATTTTTCCGAAAAAATAAAAGATTTCGCTCTCGGTCAAAATTTTCCCAATCCATTCAATCCGACGACAACGATCAGTTTTCAATTGCCTCGATCATCATTTGTGGAGATAAAGATTTACAATACGCTGGGACAGCAGATCAGTTCTTTAATCTCGCGCAAATTTACGGTTGGCGCTTACAAAATTCAATGGGACGGGAAAAATTCAAACGGCATCGGCGTCGCCAGCGGCATTTATATTGTGAAGTTCAAAGCACAAACCACTACGATCTCACGGAAAATTATTTTGCTTCGTTAGAATTGTTCGGGATTTCAACAATTTTTCTTGCAATTGCCATGAGAAACGGTTAAATTACCATAAATGTGCTGACTTATAAAACGCAGTTTTTTGAAATGAAAATCCTCCCGAAAAATATCGCGACAATCTGGGCGTTGTGCCTGGTCTTTCTTTTTTTTCATCTGCATTTAGCAAACGCACAAAAACGCCATAAAATAAACGCCACTGAGCCACCTATTGATTCCAAATTGCAAGTAGCAATCGAAAAAATACAAGCGGTAAAGAAACACTATTTGAAAGAGGTCGATCGCTACGTTGTCGAGCAAAAATGGGATTCTGCAATTGTTTTTCTCAAGCGGCTGGAAGAATTGTGGCCGGAAAAGAAAGAGTTCTTTGCTCAAAAAAGAGAGATTTTGTCCCGTCCGACAAGAACAATTTTAATAACAAATTTGGGCGATTCGATTAATTCTAAATATAGCGAGTACTTTCCGGTAATTTCGGTTGATGATAAGTCGCTATTTTTTACTGCGCGAGACAGACCCGGGGGATTTGGGGGAGAGGATATCTGGTCATCCAAAAAAATAGGCGGTCTCTGGTCCAAAGCAGTTAATGTCGGCAGGCCGTTAAATACTTCCCAGCACGAAGGTCTGGTAAATCTTTCGCCGGATAGTTCAATGGCTTTTATCTATGGGAATTATCCTGATTCACACGGAAATGGCGATATTTATTATGCAGAATTGCATAATAATAGATGGGGCAAGGCGATCAATCTTGGGCCGCCGGTGAATTCTCCGTTTTTTGAGTCAGACGCCTGTTTGTCGAGCGATGGCAGAACTTTATTTTTTGTGTCAGATAGGCCCGGCGTTGTCGGCAAATTTAAGCCAAAAGCAGAGTATCGCCACCCATTTTATAATTCTGATATTTTTGTGTCCTTTAAAACCGACAGCGGGTGGTCTGAGCCTTTAAATTTGGGCGAGACAATTAATACTGAAGCTTGTGAGCGAGGACCGCTTTTTCACCCGGATGGAAGAACCTTGTTTTTTTGTTCGTCAGGACACCCGGGTTTGGGAGATCTTGACTTGTTTGTCGCGTACCGAATTGGCGACGGTTGGACCGAATGGACTAAACCAATGAATTTAGGAAAAGAGATCAATACAGTTCACAAAGATTGGGGCTATAGCATTCCCTTGTCCGGGGATAAAGTCTATTTTTCCAGCGTTCGCCCGGAAGGTTTGGGAAGAAGCGATATTTATGTGATGTTGCTTCCGGAAAGGCTCACCAACCCGGTGACTATCGTTTCCGGAAAAGTAACCGATCTCGTCGGTAAACCAATTGAGAAAGTGGAGATTAGTTGGGAAGACCTCGAGACATTTAAGGTTCTTGGCATAACTCACACGCGCGCCAACGGCGATTATACAATTTTGCTGCCATCAGGAAGATGGTACAGCTATACCGCGTCTAAAGACAGTTTCATTTTTGCTTCCAGGGACGTAGATTTGCGAGAAAAGGCGAAGTCTAATGTCGAGTTTGATTTGAAACTTCCGCGGCAAAACGCAGGCGACCTGGCATTGTCTTCTGCTTTGCTGAATGTATTTTTCGAGCTAAACCAGTCCACGCTGCGGCCGGAATCTAAAAGTGAACTTGATCGATTCCTTCGTCTCTTGCAAGCGCATCCCGAATGGACGGAAATTGAAATCGGAGGTCATACTTGCGATCTGGGATCTCGCGAATACAATCGAAAATTATCATCGCAACGGGCAGCTTCAGTCGTAAAATATCTTGTCCAACATGGCATCCAGCCGGGCCGGCTAATTGCAAAAGGTTATGGGTATGATAATCCGCTTGTCGAAGGGTTTAGCGACGAGGCAAGAAAAAAGAATCGGCGCGTGGAATTTCGGGTAATTAAACTGCGACGCAATAAATAGCCATTTCAATATTTCATAGGAATTCACATGACTATCCAAAACGAAACCGTGAGTCCTTACATTCACAAAGTGAAGGATTGGAAAATAAGACAGATTTTTTGGGGATATTTCGCGGCGATGTATCTTTTCGTGTCAAATTATGATCAAAAGAAGGGGAAATTTCCTACTTTTAGTACGCTTCGCAAAATCTGCGATTTGTTGTACGACGCCAAAGAAAACTTTCATCTGATTTTCAAACGAGTGCTAAATCCAAAGAAGAAAATATTTGAACAAGCGGACAAATTGACGCCGGACAGTCTTGAGTTAATGCTGATGAATAATATTGGGATTTTGTTTCATCGAGTAATGGTCGCTCGCGAACTGAGATATATCATTGACCATTATTCGGGTGACTCTGATGAGTACAAAGAAGCCAAAACATCGTTGGAAATGAATCTCGGAAAATTGAATAAGATGTTTGTCACAGGAATGGAAATCACTTTGAAAATCTTGCATAAATATAAAAACAACGTGCTTCTTTTGATCTATTTTCTTGAACATCGAACGATGCTGAAGAAATTATTTAAAAAACAATATTCAAAAATCATGGAAATTTTGACTCAGGATAGGTCAATGAACGACATTTATCTGGAATGCGCCAAATATTATTTGGAAAATGGCTGGTACAAGCAAGCCCAAACCATCTTAAAATCCGTTTTGCGCAAGAAACCTGAATCAGAAGAAGCCGCTGATTTATTGGCGCAAATAAAGGAAATGACAACAAATATCGAGGCTTAAACTAAAAGCAAAAAGACGCAATCTTTGCAGACCATCATTTAGAAATGCGGGAAATATCATGGCAGAAAATAGTCCCAATTTTGATCAGTTACGGACGGCGCTCATGGGTGGGCAACCCGAAAGAGTGCCGCTGCTGGAGTTGGCAATTGCTAAAAACATCAAAGAAAAATTTTTGAATAAAAAAGTTGAGTCGATTGCTGATGATGTCGAATTTTACCAAAAAGCCGGATATGATTACATTAAAGTATCGCCGATCATTGACATGAATCCCGATCACTTGCAGCCTCACGAAGGTAAGCGCGTCTCTGAAGCCACCGATACGACCAATGAACGTGAATGGCATGCCAGCGGCGCCGGGATAATTACGACCATGGAAGAATTTGAGAAATTTCGCTTTCCCAAGCCAGAGGAAGTGGATTATTCTCCTTTCGAAGAAGTACAACAATTCCTTCCGGACGGAATGAAAGTTATTTGTCAGTACGGAGACATTTTTACGTGGACATGGGATTTCATGGGATTTGAAACTTTTTCTTTTGCGCTCATTGATAACCCGGAGCTAATCAGGCGGCTTTTTGATAAGATTGGAGAAATTGAACTGAATTTATTTGAAAATTGTCTGAGTTTTGATAATATCGGCGCTCTTTTTTACAGCGATGACATTGCCATCAACAGTGGGCTGTTTGTGCGACTTGACATTTATCGGGAGTACTTGTTCCCCTGGATGAAGAAAATCGGTGATCTGTGCAAAAAACATGATATTCCCTTCATTTTCCATTCGGACGGAAATCTCTGGGAAGCAATGGATGATCTGAAAAAATGCGGTGTCAATGCTTTGCAACCGCTTGAGCCACAGGCGATTGATATTGTGGACGTAAAGAAAAAACGAGGTAATGATTTCTGTCTTGTCGGGAATGTGGATGTTGATTTATTGACTCGCGGGACTCCTGAAGAGGTGGAGGCTGAAGTTATTCGTTTGCTGAAAAACGTCGCTCCGGAAGGTGGTTATTGCGTTGGCTCGGGAAATACCGTTGCGGAATATGTAAAATATGAAAATTATCTGGCGATGATCGAAACCGCAAAAAAGTACGGCAAATATCCCATTGAAATTTGAGGTGCGAATGAAAGTCGGTTTTGTGCAATTTGCAGTGAAGTTTGGTGATAAAGAAGGGAATTTCCAACGCACAGAGGAATTGATCCGGGACAAAACCGCTGATCTCTGGGTGCTGCCTGAATTATTCAATACAGGTTATGTTTTTATCAACAAAAATGAGGTAGCGGCTCTGTCGGAGACAATCCCTGACGGGAAAACCACGCAGTTTTTACTTGAATTGTCCAAAAAGAAAAAATCTACCATTGTGGCAGGGCTGGCGGAAAAAGCCGATGACAAATATTTCAATTCCGCTGTCATTGTCTCAAATGGCGAGTTTGTTGGTCTTTACCGGAAAATCCATTTATTTTACAAGGAAAAACTCTTTTTCAGTCCCGGAGACAGAAAATTTCAAACATGGGATGTCAATGGCATTCGTCTTGGCGTGATGATTTGTTTTGACTGGATGTTCCCGGAAGCCACGCGGACGCTCGCCCTCAACGGCGCAGACATCATCTGCCATCCGTCAAATCTGGTCATGCCGTACTGTCAGAATGCGATGGTGACGAGATGTCTGGAAAATCATATATTTGCTGTAACCGCAAACCGGATTGGAACTGAAAAGCGAGGGGACACAGTTCTGGAGTTTACCGGTGGCAGCCAGATCACAGGAGTCAAAGGCGAAATTTTGCACCGGGCTGATCGCAGCAGGGAAGAAGCATTCGTAATGGAAATTGATCCGAAATTAGCCCGTGATAAACAATTGAACGAATTAAACGATCTCTTTTTGGATCGGCGACCCGAATTTTACTTTTCGTGATATGAAATTAGGCAAATATTATATTGATTTATTTGAGCTCATTGGCGAAGATTTTTCCCGTTATCAATTTGATCCAAATGGCGTGCCGCTCACACGTTTTCCGGAGAAAAATTGGAAATACAACCCTGTTACTGTTTGCCAATATGGTCTGTGGCAGTTCAATGTTGGGCTACGAGACGATTCGGAACGTGCATTTTCCAACGCGGCAAAGCAAGCTGATTGGCTGGTGAAAAATTGCCGTATGGATGAAGCAGGCGGTTGTATCTGGCAATATCAAATAGATTTGCCATTCTATGGCATGAAAGCGCCCTGGATTTCCGGCATGGCGCAGGCGCAGGCAATTTCTCTGCTGCTGCGCATGCACCAGGTAACCGGAGAAAAAAGATATTTGCAAACGGCAGAGAAAGCATATTCAGTATTTTTGCGTGATACGGAAAGTGGGGGAGTTGTCACAAAATTTCCGGACGGATCTCCGGTAATCGAAGAATATCCCACGCCAAAAATTTCAGCAGTCCTCAATGGCTCAATATTTTCCATCTTCGGCGTGTATGATTTTGCTACTTATTTTAAAGATGAAGACGCCGACCAATTTTTCCGAAATTTAATCGCCGGCATAGAAAAAAATATTCATTTATACGATTCAGGCTTCTGGTCCTACTATGACCTGGCAAAGCCGAGAAGATTAGCGTCAAAAATTTATCACCGGCTGCATATTGCTCAATTGAAGGAATTGGCAAAAATGAGCCGCAACAACCTGTTTTGGGAACGCGCAGAAGTCTGGGCTGGCTATGAAAAGTCATTTCTTTGTAAGCTGCGCTGGTTCGGTAAAAAATTACAGCAAAAAATATTTTTCAGGATTTGAATTTTATGTTTGATAAAATTAAAAAATACTTCTCGCTGTTTTTTTCGGGAATATTCTGGTTTCAGTTGAAACAGATAATCGCTCTTTTTTTCACTGATAATCTCTGGGGTATTAAAAATTTGGGCAATAGAGGAAAAGGCGTTGTCGTCCGGCCTTCAGCTAAACTGGCTTATTCCCACAATATTTTTTTAGGCGATAATGTTCATATTCAGCGTGATTGTTACGTCTGGGCGGGGAAAAATTCGACTATCACCATTGGTGCCAATACCATGCTCAGTCCCGGTGTTTTCATTATTTCGGATAACCACAGCGTCAAAAAAAATCAGCTCATCCGCTTGCAGGAGGGCGCGGAAAAAGATATTGTCATTGGCGAAGATGTTTGGCTCGGCGCCTATGCGATTATTTTGCCCGGCGTGCATATCGGTGATGGTGCGGTCATTGGCGCCGGCGCTATAGTGACTCGTGATGTGGAGCCGTACGCAATTGTGGCTGGAAATCCCGCGCGAAAGATCGGTGAGCGTTCCTGATGAGTGAAGATAATCGCTTCCGCCTATTGGACTTACCTTTTCCGTTTCAGGCTGCACTTTCGATCTGCAGCGACATTGACGGTACTTCATGGGACGACTTTTTATCAATCCATAAATTTCTAAATTCAGATAAAACGACGCCGCTGGGGAATGGTCTGAAATTGCCAGTGGGTGATTCCTTTTGGTTTTACGATAACCCCAGCTATCCCAATGCCGCTTTTTCATATTTTAAGCCTGATAAAATTACTCCTTCAGAATTTGCGCCACAAATTCGCTTGCTCATCCGTGCAGGAATTTTGGATGTGATGCACAGCTATGGGAATTTCGTTTCAGAAGATGAATTTTCACGGGAATTAGCTGCGCGTGCGCTGGAAGAAATAGACAGGCATCATTTAAAAATTGACGTCTGGACGAATCACGGAGGTGCGGAAAGTGTTCAGAATATTGGCGCGGCGACGCTGGGAAAGGGGGATTTGCCCGATGAAAATAATCGCTACTATCATTCCGATCTGCTGATCGATTTCGGAGTCAAATTTTATTGGGATAGCGAGCAGTCATTAACGCCCGTAGTCGGGCAGGATAGAAAAGCAAGCTGGGCTGATTATTTCGCAAACAACCCGCTTCATTTTTCTCGACGAGAAAAAACAAAGGCACTGTTAAAAGGTGTTTTATCCTTTATCCCCGATTTCGCAAAAGACATTTTGCTTAGAAACAGAGTAATTATTCCGGACAAAAAGTCGGGGAATGATCTATTTGAAGTCGATGCACTTCGCGATAACAGGAAAATTTTCAAAATCAGACGATTCGGTTCGGGGAAACATGACTGGTCAGATGATTTGCCTAAGCTGCTCAATGACAAGGTGTTAGAAAAATTACTTCGTTCGCGTGGGAAGATGATTGTTTACGTACACATGGGCGACAGACGCGAAAAGAGTGATGAATTTCCGCTTTCGCAGGAGACGGTTAATAGATTCAAGCAAATTGCAGATCTCTTTCATCGAGAAATTTTGTGGGTAGCAACGACGCGGCAACTTTTGACTTTTTCTTTGGTTAAAAAATACCTGACATGGACAGTTGAAGAAAATGAATATCATTATTTGATAAAAATAAACGGAATGAAAAAAGCGGGCATTCCCTTTGAATTGTCGCCAAAAGATTTGCAGGGAATCAGTTTTTCTTTGCCTGACAACAAAGAGGGAAAATTGATTTTCAAAGGAAAGGAATTGGCTCTCAAACGATCTTTTTTAAAAAAAACTAATAAACAAATACTGACGATCCCCATTGATCCCATAGAATGGCCTTTGTGATGCAGGAAGAATCAATATCAAAATCATTGCTAAAA
>JAADFU010000113.1 GCA_013152715.1 Calditrichota bacterium | reverse complement strand
GCTGCGCCTGCAGCAGATTTGCCGGCAGCTGTTCACTGCGATAGCTGTCAAAATAGGACAATGCGCTACTCAAAGCTGGAACAGGAATGCCATTCTCCACAGCCGTCGCCACGGCTTTTCGCCACGCTGACTGAGCTTTTTCAATGACATCTCTGAAATAGGGATTCAGTAACAAATTAGGCAAATCAGGCTGACGAACGAAAGCTGCTTTTATTTTATCCAGAAACTGAGCGCGAATGATGCATCCCGCGCGCCAGAGCAGGGCAATGCTGCCAAAATTCAAATTCCAGCCATATTCTTCCGAAGCCGCGCGCATCAACTGAAATCCTTGCGCGTAGGAGCAAATTTTTGCCGCGTAGAGCGCTTGTTCCAGCATTGAAATAAATTCCTCTTTATCGCCCTTAAATTCAGGCCTTGGCCCCGAAAGCTGTTTTGAAGCTTCTACTCGCTCCTCTTTGATCGCGCTCAGCGTCCGCGCGAAAACAGCCTCCGCAATCGTCGGCGCCGGAATGCCCAGATCCAGCGCAACCTGACTGGTCCATTTCCCGGTTCCTTTCTGACCGGCGGTATCAAGAATAACATCGATCATCGGCTTGCCGGTTTCCTCATCTTTTTCACCCATGATGTCTGCGGTGATTTCAATGAGGTAGCTGTTGAGTTCACCCTTATTCCAACGAGAAAAAATTTCCTGCATCTCGTCCGGCTTCATGCCTAGAACTTTTTCCATGATAAAATAAGTCTCACAAATCATCTGCATGTCCGCATACTCGATGCCGTTGTGTACCATTTTCACAAAATGACCGGCACCGCCTTCTCCGATCCATTCGGAACACGGCGTGCCATCCTCCACTTTCGCGGCAATCGCCTGAAAAATGGGTTTTACAGCAGGCCAGGCATCGGGATTTCCGCCGGGCATGATCGAAGGTCCCCACAGCGCACCTTCCTCGCCGCCGCTGACGCCCGTCCCGATGAAAAGAATTTTTTTCTTTTTCAAATCCGCGTATCGCCGCGCAGTGTCAGCAAAATAGGAATTTCCGCCATCGATCAAGATATCTCCCGCATCTAATAGTGGCGTTATTTCTTCGATAACACTGTCCACAGGTTTGCCGGCCGGAACCATCAGCAGAATTTTTCTCGGTTTTTCCAGTTCGTTGACAAATTCCTGCAACGTACTAACAACACTGGCATTTTTACCGGCAAAACGTTCTCTTGTCTGCGCTAATTTTTTCTGGTCAAGATCGTACCCACAAACGGAATAGCCGTTTCTTTCTATATTCAATGCCAGACTTTGTCCCATAACCCCCAGACCTATCACACCCATTACTTTTTTATTCATTATTGCCTCCTCATATTTTTAACAGTTATCAGGTGTGCTCTACCTCAAAAATGGAGTACACCTATTCGAATCAAAAAACTCAAATTCCGCTGTAAGCCGAAAATCCGCCATCAATCGGTATCACCACTCCCGTCACAAAAGCTGCGGCTGAAGACAACAACCACAATGCAGCACCTATCAAGTCTCCGGGTTCTCCAAATCTGCCCATTGGCGTATGCTCGATGATTTTCTTACCGCGCTCTGTCAAATTCCCCCCTTTTTCATCGATGAGCAAATAACGATTTTGCTCCGTCAGGAAAAATCCCGGCGCAATGGCGTTGACACGGATTTCCGGGGAAAATTCCTGCGCCATGTACACTGCCAGCCACTGGGTGAAATTGCTCACTCCGGCCTTGGCTGCGGAATACGCCGGAATGCGCGTCAGTGGGCGGAATGCATTCATCGAAGAAATATTGAGAATCACTCCCTGCTTCTGTTCCGCCATAAATTTCCCGAAGGCCTGACAGGTAATAATCGTCCCTTTCAAATTCAAGTCAACAACAAAATCCAATCCGCTTTCGGGTAAATCAAAAAATGTGCGTTCCGCAGAAGTAGTCGCATCGGGATGATTGCCACCGGCAGCGTTGATCAGCGCATCGATTCCGCCAAACCGTTCTGTAACCTGCTGCGCCGCTTCTTCAAGAGTTTCTTTTTTTAACACATCTCCGTGAACAACCATTGCCTGACCACAAGAAGTATCAAGGCGATGCAATAATTTTTTTGCCAACTCCAGATTTCTGTCAATGATGACAATATTTGCATTGCAGCGATTGAGCGCGCAGGCGATCTCTCCGCCCAGGACGCCTGCACCGCCGGTAATGACCACGGTCCTTCCAGTAAAATCAAAACTATTTTTAAATTCTTCTAACTCCATGAAAAAACCACCTCCCAAAAAAATGTCAACCACCAAGACACGAAGGCACAAAGTTATTTTTTTCTTCGTGCCTTTGAGTCTTCGTGGTTTTATAATATCATTCCAAAAACAGCGGCTTCAAATGATTTTCCAAAATATTGTAAGTCACATTTTTCTCAACCACTTCCCTGTGTTCGTTCAACGCCTGAATGTAAGTTTCGCCCATCTCCGCAGCAATTTTGTAAGCAATATGAATGAGCTGGCGGAAATTGGGATTATATTTCGGATTGTCCGGCTGATGGCGCAGCGTCTCAACAAAAGTCACGCTGTCCCACTTTTCAACTTCAACCGCAGAGGGCAATTTTTCCCGGTCGATGCGAATCACGGTGGCGTAAGGAGCGCTCAATTCATCGATTCTTTCCAAAGCCCGGGCATAAATTTCCCTGGCGATTTCCAGTCCGCTGCCTCCGGCCTCAGCCAGCCCGATGACTTCTTCCAGCCACGTCGTACCAGCAGTTTTCACATGAATTCCGGTATTAAATATTTCAATTCCCTGCCGGATAATTTTGTAAATGGAAAATTTATCGCTGCCGGAATGAACGCTCAATTTCAATGAATCGGGTAAATCGAACTTTTCTTTTGCCCACTCCAGAACTGCTAAATCCAGCTCAAATTCTTCTGCAAAACGATTCACGTCTCCAACATAGTCGATACCTTTGAAAAATTCACCAATGAATTTCGGCGCTACTGTCTGCGCAGGAATTTTTTCTCCCGCAATTGCCGCCAAAATCATCGCCATTTCTTTCGGCGACTGGGGTTCGTCGGTTTCGTCCATGGAAATTTCCACGACAAAATCATCGTCCGATTTTTTTGAGCGCAGATAACGGTAAATCTCACCTGCCTGCTCCACGGCAAAAAGATATTTTTTCGCGATCTCCGTCAATTGATCCGCCGACATTTCGATTTCCTTGTTGAGAAGGGGCAATTGAATCGTTCTGCAAAGATGCTGATTTTTCGCCACAAAATCGGAAACCGATTTTTCATCCGCTTCTTTTCCGATATAATCGGCGACATCGATGGTGAAAAAATTACTGCACGAAATAAAATAGTCGATATTGGACATGTTCACATGATCCGCATCGATGAAATAGTCATCTGTCCAGTTGAGGCTTTTCACTGCTTCGTCGGCTTCTTGCTGCACAGAAACCGGTTCGGTTTTCACATTTTTGTGTTCGCGAAACGATTTATTCCAGACCGGAGTAATGGTCACACCTCTTTTCTT
This sequence comes from Calditrichota bacterium, assembly GCA_013152715.1. Classification (NCBI taxonomy): domain Bacteria; kingdom Pseudomonadati; phylum Calditrichota; species Calditrichota bacterium. The sequence continues at coordinate 803 of JAADFU010000113.1, read as the reverse complement.
CGCTTCAATCATGGCGCGCAATTGCGCCTTTCCTTCCAGACCAAAACGATCGCCGATACCAAAAGAATATTTTCCTAATTTCATTTTTTCGATCCTCACAATTTGTACGCTTTTTTTACTAAATCGTAAGCTAACGCACGACTAATTTCCACTGCCTCGTCAAAATCGATAATGTGCCGAGCTACCAGCGTTGCCAGAAAATTGCTGTCCACGCGGCGGGACAGATCGTGGCGAGCGGGAATTGACGGAAAAGCGCGCGTGTCATCATTGAAACCGACAGTGTTGTAAAAACCGGCTGTTTCGGTCACGCTCTCCCGGAAACGCTGCATTCCCTGAATGCTGTCGTGGAACCACCACGACGGGCCTAATTTTACCGCAGGATAGTGCCCGGCGAGAGGCGCCAACTCTCGCGAATAAGTGGTCTCGTCCAGCGTGAACAAAATGAGCGTGAGTCTGCTGTCGTTGCCGTATTTGTTGAGTAATTCACGCAAATTTTTTGTGTACTCGGTTTGCACCGGAATGTCGCACCCTTTGTCTTTGCCAAATTTCTGATAAATCACCTGATTGTGATCGCGGAAAGAACCGGGATGAATTTGCATCACCAGCCCGTCCTCGATGCTCATGCGCGCCATTTCCATGAGCATGTGCGCGGTAAAAAGCGCGGCGTCTTCCGAAGTCGCTTTGCCCTGCAAGGCTCTGGCGAAAATAGTCTCGGCTTCAGTACGGCTCAACTCGTGCGTATAGGGAGAAAAAACTCCCTGATCCGTGGAAACAGCGCCCATGGATTTGAAAAATTGCCGCCG
>JAADFU010000112.1 GCA_013152715.1 Calditrichota bacterium | reverse complement strand
CCACATGCTCCACCGCTTGTGCGGGCCCCCGTCAATTCCTTTGAGTTTCAACCTTGCGATCGTACTCCCCAGGCGGGGCACTTAATGCGTTAGCTGCGGCACTGATCCGCCTAAGGCAGACCAACACCTAGTGCCCATCGTTTACGGCGTGGACTACCAGGGTATCTAATCCTGTTTGCTCCCCACGCTTTCGCGCCTCAGCGTCAGTTGCGGGCCAGGAAGCCGCCTTCGCTACCGGTGTTCTTCCTGATATCTACGCATTTCACCGCTACACCAGGAATTCCACTTCCCTCTACCGCACTCAAGAACAGCAGTTTCAAAAGCAGGCCATGAGTTAAGCCCATGGTTTTCACTTCTGACTTACTGTTCCGCCTACGCGCCCTTTACGCCCAATGATTCCGGACAACGCTTGCCCCCCCCGTATTACCGCGGCTGCTGGCACGGAGTTAGCCGGGGCTTTCTCTGGAGGTACCGTCAAGCCTTGATCCTATTCGAACCAAAGCAATTCTTCCCTCCTAACAGGACTTTACACTCCTTGGAGCTTCATCATCCGCGTTGCTGCGTCAGGCTTTCGCCCATTGCGCAATATTCCTCACTGCTGCCTCCCGTAGGAGTCTGGGCCGTATCTCAGTCCCAGTGTGGCCGGTCACCCTCTCAGGCCGGCTACCCATCGTCGCCTTGGTGAGCCGTTACCTCACCAACTAGCTAATGGGGCGCAGGTCCATCCTCTCGTGCTACCCGAAGGCAGCTTTGATCAAAATAACATGCGCTATTTTGATATTATCAGGTATTAGCCCGACGTTAGTCGGGTTATCCCTGTCCAAAGGGCAGGTTACCTACGTGTTACTCACCCGTTCGCCAGTTTACTCAGAATTCCGAAGATTTCCTTTCTCCTTGACTTGCATGTGTTAAGCACGCCGCCAGCGTTCGTCCTGAGCCAGGATCAAACTCTTCATTGTTTGTTTATTTTTATCTTTTCTTTTCAGAAAGATAACCTTACAAATTGACAAAGGCTCATGCACGCTTTACTATTTACAAAGAACAATTTGCTTATTGCAAAATAAAAGATACAAAAATTAATTCTAAAAGTCAAGAGAAAATTTTACTTTTTCAACTTTTTTCTTTTGAAAATTTGCCCTTCGCGTTTTTTTCAAAGGGCTTTATAATATAACATTTTTTGGGAAATTGTCAAGTCTTTTTTAATATTTTTCAAAACCCGGTTTGCATTTTTTCAGGAGAAAATGAGATAACATTTTTTTTTCAAACAGTCAAGTTTTTTTCAGTTTATTATCTTTTCCCCATTGCCCCGCCCTATTTTTTTAAAGGGTCGTATAAGATAACAATTTTTTTTAAATAGTCAAGTCTTTTTTTCACTTTTTTGCATTTATTTGGTTTTCACTCGGTGATATCTCTTTTTCCCGGCGCGAAGGATGAGTTGCCCATCTTTAAAATCAGCGAATTTTACCATTTTGTCGATACTTTCTACCCTTTTTTCATTGATGTAGCAACCTCCCTGCTGAATCAAACGCCGGGCATCGCTTTTTGATTTTGCTAATTTTGTCTCGAAAAACAAATCCACCACATTCATGCCATCGACAAAAACAGTGCGCTCGAAATCTGTCGCAGGCATGGCATCAATGTCGCCGCCGCCGCTGCCAAACGCTGCTCGTGCTGCTTCCTCGGCTTTTTTTGCTTCTTTCTCGCCGTGAGTAATCTTTGTCGCCTCAAAAGCAAGAATCTGTTTCGCTTTTCTCAAATCAGCTCCCTGCAGCGAACCTAATTTTTTCACCTCGTCCATAGGAAGAAATGTGAAAAATGCCAGAAATTTTTCCACATCCAGATCATCTACATTGATCCAATATTGGTAAAAATCATAAGGCGACGTTTTGTTTGCATCCAGCCACAAGGCGCCTTTAGCAGTTTTTCCCATTTTTTGGCCGCCGGCCGTCACCAGCAACGGAAAAGTCAATCCGTAAGCCTGCTTTCCTTCGATGCGCCGAATCAAATCAATTCCGGCGACAATATTGCCCCATTGATCATCGCCGCCCATTTGCAAACGGCAATTGTGCTTCTGAAAAAGCATTAGAAAATCGTACGCTTGCAGCAACTGATAATTAAACTCCAGAAAAGACAATCCGGTTTCCAGACGAATTTTGTAGGATTCAGCCGCCAACATGCGATTAACGCTGAAATGTTTACCAATATCGCGCAAAAAATCAATATATTTCAAATTCAACAGCCAATCACCGTTGAAAACGACTTTTGCCTTTTCCTGATCAAAATGCAAATATCGGTTTAACTGCTCAATCAACTTTTGCGCGTTGGATTCGATTTGCTGCTGAAAAAGCATTTTGCGCATTTCAGTTTTGCCGCTGGGATCGCCAATCATCGCCGTTCCGTTTCCGATGATCACAATGGGCACATGGCCCCGACGCTGCATGTGCATCAGCGCCATTATCGGCATCAGACTGCCGGCGTGCAGACTTTCCGCTGTGGGATCAAAGCCAATGTAATGAACCACTTTTTCAGAGCCCAAAAGAGAGGAAAGCGCCTCTTCATCGGTCACCTGCTGAATAAATCCGCGTTCACGAAGAGCGTCAAAAACATTTTCGTCCATTTAAGCTTCCACCTTTGAAGTTATTTTATTCTGTACTTGCCTTTTTCCTTAAATTCTCGTTCAATCATTCGCTGCTCATCTCGGCGCGCAATGTCTCTTCGCCGATCCACAACAGATTTTCCTTTTGCCAGACCAAGAGCGATCTTAGCCCTTCCGCTTTTAAAATAAATTTTCAGCGGAATCAGCGTCATGCCGCGTTCCGTGATTTTTCCGATCAATCGCTTTATTTCCCGCTTGTGCAGCAACAACTTCCGCTCACGTTCGGGGTCGTGGTTAAAAATATTTCCCTGCTCGTAAGGGCTGATGTGCATATTTACCAGATAAATCTCGCCGTCTCTCACCGTGGCATAGCTGTCTTTGATATTGACTTTGCCCTTGCGCAGCGATTTGACTTCTGTGCCCTGCAAAACGATTCCCGCCTCGATTTCTTCGACAATTTCATAAAGAAAGCGGGCTTTTCTATTGACACTTACGATTTTTATTCCCATTACAATTCGCTTCTTTCAAACATAATTCTTGCAATGCAGATTTTCTGCCATTTCTTCAACGCCCTAAAATAGTATTTTTCTGAATAAAAGTCAAGAACCAAAACAAAAAGCTTGACTTTTTTTGTAAGATTTATTAAATTCAAGCTGTTCAATGCCGAAGTGGTGAAATTGGCAGACGCGCACGGTTCAGGGCCGTGTGGGCTTACGCCCGTGTGGGTTCGAATCCCACCTTCGGCACTAATTTTTCTCGATAAAAAGAGGCAGTGTTTCATTGCCTTTTTTATTTTTGCAACACAACTTACCACACTGTTCTGTCTGAACTTAACTTCTTAAAAAAGCGAGATCGCCATGACTACTGAAGATCCAAACGAGTACAGTAAACGCAAATTCCGCGGGCTGATTTATATATTTCTCGGAATCATCGGACTGGGCTATGAATTGATATTTGCAGAATCAATTCGGTCATTGATTCTCGTCGGCTACGGCGTTGTCATTTTGCTCGGTATTTTTTATTTCTCTTTTTTCCGAGGCAGAGCCCAAAATTTCAATAAATCAAATTAGAAAACTATCATGCGACTCGTCAATAAATATTTTCTTCATTGCCTCCCCCTAATCATTCTCACTATTTTTTTGTCCTGCGCCTCTTTTGAATATTATTCTGCTGAAATTTATGCGGAAGACAATGATTGGGATAAAGCGGTTGAATATTTGAAAAAATCAATCATCAAAAATCCCGCTGACATCAAGTCGTATCTCTTATTGGGGCAGGTTTACGGCATGAAAGAAAATTACGAAATGATGAATCTGGCGCTGGAAAAGGCGCGATCGCTCATTCCCGACACGACAAATAATAACAATTGGCGGGAAATCCAGTACATCCGTGATGATTTTTGGACATTTTGTTTTGACAATGGCGTCTCTTTTTTCGAAAATCAAGAATTTGCCGAAGCTGGTTTTAGTTTCTACCAATGCCTGACCATCGACCCCGAGCGGCCTGAGGCTTACGTGAATTTAGGGTTGGTGGAAGAAAAACTCAATTTGCCGGATTCGGCTATTTTCCATTACCAGCAGGCTTTCGCAAAGGACACGAGCAATCTCGACCTCATGTTCTACGCTGCCAATCTGTGTCTTGAATTGGAAAAATTTGGCAAATCGCTGGAACTGGCAGATCAAATTTTATCTGTTCATCCGCAAATGACGCAGGCGCTGGTTCAAAAAGCGATTGCCTTCGACATGGGCGGAGAAATTGATTCCGCTATCGCTTGCTACCAAAAAGCAATTGCCACGGAAAGTGAAAATCCTGATTTGTACTACAATCTTGGGCGATTGCTTTTCATTAAAGGCGACTATTTGCCAGCGATTGAAAATTTCAAAAAAGTCATCAAAAAATCCCCGCATGACGGAGAGACGTTTTCTTTGATAGGCGAATGTTATTTTTCTTTGGGCGAAGATATGATCATCGAACAGCAAAAATCCCTCTCCGATTCCACAATTCCACCGCCTGAAGAAGCGATAAAATTTCTGAAAAAATCAATTCATTATTTTGAAAAAGCGCTGGCAAGCGGGATTGACGACCCTGATGTAAAAAATATGCTGGCAATGGCTTATTCGCAGATTAAATCCGAAAATAAGCCAACTCCTAAACAGAATTGAAAATATCAGCAACAAAACAAACGTCAGCCTTGCCCAGCAAAAAAAATTTCACCCAAAATTTACTTTCCTCAAAAAATTTCCAATAAAATTATATTTCATGTGTTATTAG
>JAADFU010000111.1 GCA_013152715.1 Calditrichota bacterium | reverse complement strand
TACTCGCCGTCGATAAAATGAACGTGTCCCATGCCCGAATGAATCGTCCCCAGTACAGTCTGCCGGGCAACGACATGATCGCCGATGTGCAGACTCGGATTGGGTACGATGTGCAAATAATTGTAACGCCCCACGCGGACGTAGGCATTAGAGCCAGAGGACACAATATTTGTGATCGTGCCGTCGATGACCGGATAGACCGGGCTGCCGTCCGCTTTGGGAATGTCAGTCCCGTTGTGAAAATGATCCGATGTGCCAGTGTCTCTGAACTCGCAAAATGTTCCGGTGATGCCGTGCGATTCATTGAACGGAGTCACCGGCCAGGAATATTGGCCGAACAAATAAGATGTCCCCAAAAACGTCAAAAAAGAAACAAAAACAGCAATAAAATTAATTTTGTTCACGTTGATCCCTGAAAATTTTAATTCCGTTTGTCATTCCCATAGCAAGCTGGTTTTTTCGCACAAAAATAGAAGGGAAAATCATGGTTTCATTGGCAAAATCAACATCCAATGTCGTGGTTTGAGATTTCGAAAGTTGCAAAATTTTCAATTGCTCAAATTCAAAATGATCCGTTGCAAAAACTGCCGTGCCGGTCAAAATAGCTGGCTTTTCATTTTTCCCCAAAGCAAAATCTACGATGAGCCGATTTTCTTCAGCCGGAATTATCTGATAACGAAGGTAATCTTTTCTCCCTAAATCGACGCGATAGAGAGCGTGCGTGTCTGCCAAAAGCAAATATTTTTCATTCGATGAAAATTTGTAAAATCGGAAACGCAGCGGCACATCGAGAATTTTCTTTCCGTCCATCGAAAATATCGAGGTTCGTAATTCAGGCGCGCCGTTAATTTGGGGGGTGTAGTGAGAAGCGACAACGTAAGTTCCGCTCGGTGAAATGGCTGTGGAGGCTCCGGTAGTCATTTCCAACGGCTGACGCCACTGTTCCTCGCCGTCAATGGAAAAAAGAAACAGATAGGGCTCGCCGGAAACATGATTCGATTTTTCTTTGCTGAAAAACGAAGGATGCTTTTGCGCTACCACAGAAAACCATTCCCCGTTTCCGCTCATGGCAGCATCGATGGGTTTCTCGAAATTGTAAACATCGTCCGAAAAAAGATCGATGATTTTTTCCGGATCGGGCTGACCGCGAAAAATTTTTATTTCGCCTTTCGCACCGTCCACAAGCAGCGCATCGCCCTGGTCAGAAACGTAAATCGCCGGATAAGGCTCATCGGCAACGCAACTGTAAGGCACGGAAAAAATTTCCCTGCCATCGAAACGCACCACGTGGTAGCTAAATTTCCGCTGCTCTATGTCATTCTTGTCACGAGTTCGCTCAATGAAAGCAACGACATCATTGTTCGGCGAAGATTTAATTTCCGAAAGCGGCAAATATTCGTACGCTGCAGAGACCTGAAAATCAGCGCCCAAAAATTCCACTTTCTCTCGCGTTGCCCGCAGAAACGGAAAAATATTGCCATCGTCAGACTGGCGCCACAGCCATTGGCGAATCTCCGTGGCGCTTTTTTGCTGCCGGACTAATTTTAGCGGCGCTGTTTGCGCCAGGACATCGCCCGAGATGAGTATGAGCGAAAAAATGAACATGATTAATTTTGAAAGAAAATTTTTCTTCACGGCAATTCCCTGATTTGAAAATGAGGACATGAGTTCAATAAAGTTTAAACACAAAAAAAGCTCGAAAATATTGCCTCGAGCTTCTTTCCACATTTTTTTTAGTTGACAGGTTGAAGGAAGTCGGCGCGATCATTCTCCCCTATTCCCAGAAAAAACCGGACCGCCTCTTCAATGCGATGATAATCGACAATCGTATTTTTGCAGGGACCTTCAGGTCGGGCATTGGGAACACCGATCACCGGAATCAACCGCACATCGCGTATTCCGGCGAGCAAATCCCGTTCGCACGCCACGCCGATGATGGCTGTCGGTCTCTGTTCTTTGATGATTTTCCGCGCCAGACTGCCGCCGGGAACGGTGTAAATCAAACAATGATATTTTTCCGCGATGCCGATGATCTGTTTCTGAATCGGTCGCCGCAAACAACGCGGCAGCAAAATTAACACGCGATTGCGGCTCAATTTCCAGCGCGTCGCCAAAATGAGCGAATTGCTGACTTTAATGAAGGAATTCCCCATTCTGTCGTAGGAAATGCCAAATTTCTGTCCCAACGAGAGAATGAACGGCGTCAAAAAACTGATGGAAAATTCCAACTTGCCAAGTCGCACGATGAAATTTTTATGAGTAACGATGGAAAGAATCGTTTGCAAAAAAACCAAAAACAGCAGTCCGACACCCGCAATGAGTACGATTTCCAAGATTTGTGCCAATTGCGCGTTTAATGAAAAAATTCTCGGCTTGATCAAATACCAGATCAAAACCGCTGCCGCCGCCATGAAAATCATTCCCAAAAGCGTGAAACCTAAAAACAATCGTTTTCCGGCTTCCACTTTGATAGCGTCGGCGGTCATCTTGCCGTCCCAATCCAGCCACTCATCCCCTAATCTTCTGTCACGTACCATAAAAAACTCTTTGTTGAAAATTATGAAATCCCTTGCCTGCCAATTACGCGGAGACAACTTCTTTAATTTCAGGGATTTCTTCTTTGAGAATTCGCTCAATGCCATTCTTCAATGTCATTTGCGAAAATGGGCAACCGAAACAGGCGCCGGTGAGACGCACTTTCACGACATTATCTTCCACGCCAATCAATTCGACATTTCCGCCGTCTGCCAACAAAGACGGGCGGATCTTGTCCAAAACTTCCTGCACGCGCTCAAACATATTTTTCTCCTGACAATTTAATCGACGTCGCGAACGACGAAACTTTTTGTGGGACATTTCTCCACAGCGGCCATCAGATCATCTTCATGAATTTTTAAAATCTTTGGCAAATTTCCGTCCATCTCAATGGCGCCGGACGGGGTCACTTTTTCTTTGGAACAGAGCGTACAACCGATGCAGCCGACGGAACAGACGGTTTTCACTGCCTTGGCTTTGTCCTGGGAAACGCAGCCGAGAAAGACTTTTTGCGAGCGGGGAATGAGCGCCATGATGTCACGGGGGCAGGTCATTACGCAAATTCCGCACGCCGTACATTTGTCCTCAAAAACCACCGGCAGGCCATTTTCGCTCATTTCCATGGCGTCAAAGGGACACGCCTTAACGCAGCTTCCCAAACCCAGACAGCCGTAAATACAGCCCTTAGCGCCGCCCATGATGAGCTGCGCCGCAGAGCAGTCCTCCACGCCGTCGTACTCGAAACGATTAATCGCCTGCTCGTGCCCGCCTTTGCACTGCACAACAGCCACTTTCGGCTCTTCCGTTTCAGCTTCCACGCCCAAAATTTCGGCGATTTTTTTCACTGTTTCCGAACCGCCGGGAGAACACAAAGTGATTGATTCGCCATTTTTCACAACAGCCTCTGCATAGCCCGAACAACCGGGATATCCGCAGCCGCCGCAATTGGCGCCGGGCAAAATTTCCAGAGTTTCTTCGATTTTAGGATCAACTTCAACTGCAAACTTTTTTGAAGCATAAGCCAAACCAGCGCCAAAAAGCAATCCCAGACCACCAATACTAACAATTGATGAAACAATCATGACATCCATAGCGCACTCAAGTCCTTTTTTTATTTGCCGATGAGAAGTTAGTTTAAGATTAAGAATATAATTTTATTTATTGAAAAATGCAAGGAAAAATTGTAAAAGATTGGTAACAAGAAGCGAATTAATCCAACCCGCAAAAGCAGCAGTTCCCTTATTTTTTGAGCCACGGACTTACGCCAACGGCGTAACATAACTTAGCCGAGGGCAACGCCCTCGGTTTCAGAAACACAGCCAAAGAAACTAAGCGCTGAAGGCGCGAGATAATAAGGAAAATGCAACCCGTGTGATTGTTTTGACAAAAACATTTTCTGATTATTCATTGATAATAACTATTTGATATTATTTTAGATATCAGAATATCCAATATAATTTTTGGGGGACATTCAGTGTAATTCTTATTTCATAGTTATTAAGTGATAGGTCATTTTTCTAAAGTTACCTATAAACACTTCAGGCAAAACTAAAAATCCGTGCAAATCGGTGTCTATCAGTGGCCAATTTATAAACCATTCGATAACGATTCAGATAGCAATATTTTTTTGGTTTTTGGCGTTTTTTGCTTGACATTTTAGCGTTTTTTTGATATAATGAATTAGGTATCAGCGGGGACGTCTATTCTATCACTTCGGGGAAAATACGAATTTTTGGATAACAATCAAAAGAACTCCGCTACTCTCCGTTTATTTGATTGTTCACTCT
>JAADFU010000110.1 GCA_013152715.1 Calditrichota bacterium | reverse complement strand
TCAGGATGAACCAACGGAGCGTCTGACTCAAGCGCGCGCCTGGGATCGGTCAGCACAGGCAATTCCTCAATTTCAAATTTCACCTGTTCGGCCAGCGATCTCAAATTTTGCTCATCTTCACCGACAAGCAGCGCCACGACATCGCCCGGAGTGACGATTTTCTCGTTGCAAAAAATGGGCTGATCATGGCGGATGATACCAACTTTATTTTTCCCCGGGACATCCCGCCAGTCACAAATTGTGACCAGCCCCGGAGCGTTCTCGATGGCTGAAAAATCGATGGATTTGATTTTCGCATGACTCGCTGGCAATCGCACTGCTACGCCGTAAAGCTGGTTCGGCAAATTCCAGTCGTCGGCGAATTTAGCTTTTCCGGTCACCTTTGCGTAGCCATCGGGACGAATGACTGGTTTTCCTACGATGTTGAATTTCATATTTCTCTTCTGTCTTATTTTGAAAATAATATTTTATACGCCTCGAAGACTCAAAGTTTATTAGCCTTAATTATTAGCCACAGACGGACACGGATGAGCACGGATTTTTGTTTTATCCATGGCATCAAATTTTTATTCCCAAAACTAAAAATCAGTGTCAATCTGTGTGAATCCGTGGCTTTTTCAAAACAAAATCACACCGCAAATCGAATGCTCAGAATATCGCCGTCTTTCACTCGATAATCTTTTCCTTCCAATCGAAATTTTCCATTACCGCGAATGGCTTTTTCAGAGCCAGCAGCGATTAAATCTTCGTAATGAAAACACTCGGCGCGAATAAATCCCCGCGCCAGATCAGAATGAATGGCTGCGGCGGCTTCCAGCGCTGTGTCGCCGTCATGAATTGTCCAGGCGCGAACTTCGTCCTTGCCCACGGTGAAAAAGCTGATGTATCCCAGCATCTGATAGACAAATCGAGTCAATCTGTCGCGCGCTGATTCTCGGATACCCATATCTTCCATGAACATTTCTGCGTCTTCTTCCGACAATTGCGACAGTTCCATCTCAAACCTTCCGGCGAATTCGATCACATCGTGTGATTTTCTAATCTCGGTGAGCAACGCTTCATTCTTACCGAAATTTTCTTCAGCGGAATTGAGAATAACTAAAAATGGCTTCTGCGTCAGATACTGATAGCCACGAATCACTTTTTGTTCATCTTTATCCAGATTGATCGAACGGACAGGCTGTCCTTGTTCCAGTGCATCACGGATACGCTCCAGCACTTTCTGCTCAAAAACTAATTCGTTTGTCTTTTTACCGCGCGTGAACTGGTATGCGATACGCTCCAATCTGGTTTCTGTAAAAATAAGATCTAATAACATCATTTCATCCGTCATCGACTGAATGTCCCCCAACGGATCGTTTTTTTCCTCAAGGTCGCTCTCAAAATTCCTGATCACAAATGCCAGAGCATCCATTGTTTTTATTAAATTCAACAACTCGGGTGAAAACGTGCCCTCTTTAGCCGATCCGGCAGCCATGCCCACAAAATCGACTATTTCGATGGTGGCAAACGTGGTCTTTTTCGGCTGGTACATTTCCGACAATTTTCTTACGCGATCATCTCCGACTTCTACTATCGCCACATTCGGCTCAGCTTTTGCATTGGAATACGCATTCACTTCCGCCTGCGATTTTGTCAATGCATTAAAAATCGTCGTCTTGCCCGAATTCGGCAAACCTACTAATCCTAACTTCATCTCTTACTGATTACTCCTCTCATATCTTTTGTTTCCTCCAAATTTTTCAATTGTTCCTGCACATTTCTGTGTTTTCAAAGAACATGAAAAATTGGTGTTTATTGTCCACAGTTTATAGTTCGGAGTTTATAGTTTTGAGCTCGAAACTCTAAACAAGTAACTCGAAACCCGAAACCCGCAACTAATATTTCCCCAATTCTTTCGCCCATTCAGTAATTTTCCTGAAATCTTCCAGACTGACCGTGGAAGGCACCGAATGATCCGAGGAAAAAATGTAACCGCCATTTTCTTTCACAACAGGAATCACTCTTTCCATTTCGGCGCGAATTTCATCGGGTTTATCCCATAGCACAGCGTTGATACCTCCGTGCAAAACAAGTTTGTCCCCAAAATCCTTTTTCAATTGCACCGGATCCATTCCCGCTTTTACTTCCAGCGGATTCAGTGCATCCACACCCATTTCGATGAATTCGGGCACGAACGGATTCACATCTCCGCAGGAGTGAAGATGCAATTTGACCCCTTTCTCGTGCGCCCATTCAACTGCGCGTTTGTGAAATGGTTTCAGCACTTCGCGGTAAGTTCGGAGCGAAAAAAATTGGCTATTTTTATAGCCTAAATCATCGGGAAACGTTACGCAATCAAAGCGATAACCTTTCTCCCAGATCATGTCGTTCATTTTTAGATAAAAATCCAACAAAGTCGAAAAAATATCCCGGCACCAATCCGGGTCTTCCATTAAAGCAACCAGCATCCGCTCCGTGCCCACAATCCACGAATGCACAATGTCAAATCCGAACCATAATTGCGTTTGAATCCAATAGCCCTCCTTTTGCCAGCGGGGATAATTTTTCTTTAAAAAATCCCAATCAATCCATTCCGGCGATGGCTGCAGTTTCTGTTTCGCTTTTTCCCAGCGATCCGGTTCCGTGATTTCGTAATGCAAAAATTCCGGCGTTGAAGCGGCATGTTTCCACTGTCTTAAAACAGTGCCCCAGATATTTTTGTAAATTCCGTATTGGTCAGTTTCTTCAACAGTTTCAACTTCATCCCAGGGAGCCGGTTGAATGAAAATATTTGCGACCCTGTCGAGATCAAAATATTCTTCAAAACTGACATTTTGGGGCATGCCTTCCCGTTGCCAGCGCTCAATGGTTGCATCCCAGGGGGAATCAATAATCGGGATCCTGTCTGCTTCCTGGTGGGCAAACATTCGCACGAATCTTTCTTTTGATGTCATGGGAGCCATATTCAACCTTTTAGTTAATAAAAATCACACCCACCAATTCCACAAATGCTTTTTATAAGGTATGAATTTTTCGGAAAACTTTCAATAAAAATATCAATTTTTATCAACAGAGGCAATACTACGAACCTTTGAAAGGTTTATCTCTCTGTGGCTATTCGATCAGTTACTCCAGATTTTCATAAGCCCTTTGCACCACTTCCTGCCCATAGATTCGTTCAAGGCGGCGAACAATGAAGTGTCCCCGCGCCATTCTTTGAAAATGATCGATAAAAAGCGTGTTGACTGTTGCCCCGCCGACTGCTCCGACAAGCGGGATTGCCATGGCAGCAACTTTTTCCGAGACAACCGTTCCGAATCTGGAAGCAATCGCGGAAATTAGTCTCACTAAAGCCGGAGCGCTCTCTTGAGCAGTTCCCGTTTGTGCGATAAAACTGGCAGCATCGGTCACAAGTTTGGATAAAGTCAGCCGCACTGCATAATACCCTGTTTCTGCAGCATCATCTTGGGTTGACTTTCCTCCCAGGGCAAAGACCTCAAGGCAACTCAACCTTGATTCAATTTGATTAAGATCTTCGCCTTCACTGCGAGCGATATCGGCAATGGATCTGAGCATTATAACCGTGGAGACCGGCAGTTCCACGGCAAGGCCTGAAATGCCAAAAGCACCGCCGAGCGCCCCGCTTGTTCCGACTACAATTTTGTGAAAAAATTCCGAAGCCAACCGCGGTTTTCCCAATGACGCTACGGCAAAATGCAATCCTTTTTCCAGTGAATTTTTCGTCGCAATATTGACGATTCTCAACCAATTGGGTGGCAAAAGCCGAAATCCCCGCTCGATTGGTTTTGCCAGCGCATCTGTCAATCTCGCTGCCAAGCCGGGATTTTCAAGTAATTGCTTGGCGAATTGAAGGTCGAGCAGGTCATTTTCTGTCAGTTTATTTCTTCTCATAATTTTCCGATTTTTTCTGAATTAAAAGGTGAACTTTCATAAATTTTATTTTCACCACCAAGGCTCGAAGACACGAAGATTATTTTTAATTATCCTGTAAAATTCCAAATGCTCTCAGAGATTTTAGATACTCATGGACTATCATAAATAATCTTTTGAAGCATACAAGAAATTCACTTTAAATCTGTTTTTTGCATACTGATTATTTGGGATACGAACAAATAGCCAAAATCACACAAAGAAAATCCGTGTTAATCCGTCTAATCCGCGTGTATCCGCGTGCTATTCTCTATGTTGCCATCTTTACTTTAGCAATCTCTTACTTCTCGGCAAATCAAAACGCTGCAAATCTTCCAACGCAGTGACCTGGTTAAACTCCTGCTCAGCTTCACGAACAAAATCCCCGCTGTCAGAGTAAATTTGAGAAAAATGAGTCAGATACAATTTTCTCACTCCA